>CAXNKI010000282.1:0-3429 GCA_964202645.1 Alphaproteobacteria bacterium
AGGTCTCGACGGTCATGGTGCGCTGGAACAGGGTGAAGTCACCGCCCGGACGCAGGAAGCGGTACTGGACCGTGATCCGGCCCTCGATGCCGCCGCTGCCATCGCTGGCGTGCCCGATCGGCCCGAAGGTGCTGCATACCCAGATGCGCGGGCGAACGGCAATGGCGACATGCCAGGAGTAAAGCTCACCCTGCGGCCCTGTTTCGACCCAGGTGTCGCCGATCTTCAGCGGCAGTCCAGGTGACAATCCTTCCTCGTGGACGCTGCCCGGATAGGCCTGGGGCCAGTTCCCAGGATTGGAGACGAAATCGTACACCTGCTCCGCCGATTGCGAGAAAACCGCTTCGTTGACGGTATTGACGATTGCCATGTTTCTGCCGCCTTTCTTCGCACCGATCTGCCGCCCGACATTTCAGTCCGTTGGTTGCCGATGCCAGAAACGGCAGTCTCGGGAAAACATAGGATCAGGGCGGATCCGGGCTGAGCCAGCAGGGTGCCGGCTCCATAGTCGTCGGCCAGTATGCTGCAAACCTGCTGTGATGCAAGTGTCACACAAGTCCGTTCAAGACATCGAGATTTCGGGCCGGTGAGGCCTCGAGTGGAACGCGAAGCTGTAGCCAGATATCTTCCGGGAGAGGAAGCTAGACGGGAATTCGGTTCTACAACCTGCCGTTCCGGATTGTCCGACGATGCAGACGCTTCGGTTCTGACAGCGGAAGGCAAAGCGTGAGGCTGCCGTCGGACTGCGGTCTAGTGCGGAACTTGCATGTTCGCATCCCAGCGACAGGTGCCGAAAACTGTGAGGGGCGTTCCCAATCGCGGCGCCTAGATTCGTCAGTATGTGTTGTTCGATCTCGCGGTTTCGAAGCATGCGGGGGACCCGAGTTCCAGGCTCTCGAGAGCATTTTCCAGGAGGGGTTCTGTCAGGACAGAGAACTAAAGTTGGCAAAAAATTCCCAACTGCGCCTTGCGCGTCTGGCCAGAGTCTATCTAAGTCATTGAAAAACAATGGTAGCGGAGGAGGGACTCGAACCCCCGACACGCGGATTATGATTCCGCTGCTCTAACCAGCTGAGCTACTCCGCCATACCAGGCTGTGCCGCGCCCAACTTGCGGGGGGCAGGAGCGGCCACATAAGGGGCCTCGCGCACGGGGTCAACTGTCCACTTTGCCGCGAAAGCGCCAGATTCCCTGTGGCTCCCAATAGGGCTGGCGATAGAGATGGAGACCGAGACCGGCGAAAGCGAAATCGCGCGGGTGCAGGGCGGGGCCAAGCTGGGCCTGTAGTGCGCGCGCCGCTTGTGGAGTCACTTTGTTCTGGATCGTGATGTGCAGGCGCGGCGCGTGGCTGTCCTGCGCGGTCAGGCTGCCATGGAAATGGCCGGCGATCGCTTCACGCAGAGCCAGCATGGCCGGGCTGCGGATCGCCAGGGCAGTGCCCCGGCCGAGATCAAGCAAGCCTTCGATCCGCGCTGCCGGGGCGCGGTATTCGCCGGCCAGCTGCGCCAGAAGCCCGCGCAGTTCCTCGCGCAAGCTCGGCGCGAAGGCGTGGAACAGCGTGACATGCGCGGCAAGATGGTTGCGCTCGGGCGGGAAATGCGCGCGGCGCAGGCCATCTGCCCAGCCCAGCACATCAGCCGGCAGTTCTGCCGTGACGATGAACGGTGCGGGCGGCAGCGCAGGGGACTGAGGGGTGGGTGGCATTCGGGTCACCCTAGGCCCTGTCCGATTCTGCTTAAATCAAAATCGAGCTAAGCAGTTTGGCGGTGCTCGGAAAATTGCCCCCTGCGATCACATCTCGCCGCGCGCGCGGCGGATGGCGAACCACTTTTCGACATTGGCATTGTGCTGCTCAAGCGTCGCGGCGAAGGCATGGCCACCGGTCCCGTCCGCCACCATATAAAGCGCGTCAGTCTTGGCTGGGTGCAGCACGGCTTCTATCGAGGCGCGGCCCGGGTTGGTGATCGGACCTTTGGGCAGGCCAAGCATCGAATAGGTGTTGTAATCGTTGATCGCCTGGATCTCGGACTGGCGGATGCGGCGGCCGAGCGGTTTGCCGCGCGTGATCGGATAGATGATCGTCGGATCGGCCTGAAGCATGATGCCCTGGCGAATGCGGTTGGAATAAAGCCCGGCGACGGTTTTGCGCTCGCTCGGCTTTCCGGTTTCCTTCTCGACGATCGCCGCGAGAATCACTGCCTCTTGCGGCGTTCTGGCCACCGTATCCGGGCCACGCTTTGCCCAAAGCTCAGACAAGGTGCGCTGCATCGCCGCCTGCATCCGCAGCACCACCCCCTGCCGGCTTTCGCCGCGCTCGAAATCATAGCTTTCCGGCAGCACCGATCCTTCGGCAGGCACCTCAAGATCGCCGGTAAGGTGCCGCTGCGCCATCAGCCGTTCCTGCACCATGATGGAAGGCATGCCTTCGGGCACAGTGATGAAGCGCCGCATGACTTCATCGCCCTGGATGATGCCAAGAATCTGGCGCGCGCTGGCTCCCTTGGGCAGGTTGAATTCGCCCGCCCGGATCGGTGCGCCGCCGCCCAGCAACCGCGCGCGCAGGCGGAAGCCGCTGGCAGAGGAAATCGCCCCTTCGCGCTCCAACTTGGCCGCGACTCCGGCAAGGCTTGATCCATCCGGAACAATGAAGGCGGTGTCCTTGGCCAGCGGCCCCGAACCAAACCATGGCCACAGCACAAACAGCAGCAAGCCCGCCAGAACCACGCCCAGTGCGGCAAGGAGGCCGCGGCGGCGGGTCATCAGACTTTCCGCATGACCAGGCTGGCGTTGGTTCCGCCGAAGCCGAAGCTGTTGTTGAGAACGGCCCGCACTTCGCGTTTCTTGGCGACATGCGGCACCAGGTCGACCCCTTCGCAGCTATCGCTCGGGTTATCGAGATTGAGCGTCGGCGGCACGATCTGGTCACGCAGCGCCAGGATGCAGAAAATTGCCTCAACTGCGCCCGCACCGCCTAGCAGATGACCGATCGCGGACTTGGTCGAGCTCATCGAGACAGCGTTGATCGCATCGCCGAACAAACGGCGCACCGCGCCCAGCTCCAGCTCGTCGCCCATCGGGGTCGAAGTGCCGTGGGCGTTGATATAGTCGATGTCTGACGGTGTGAGTCCGGCCCGCTTCAGCGCCATTTCCATCGCGCGGAAAGCGCCCGAGCCTTCGGGATGCGGCGCGGTGACGTGATAGGCATCGCCCGAGAGGCCATATCCGATCACTTCGGCGTAGATCTTCGCGCCGCGCGCCTTGGCATGTTCGTATTCTTCCAGCACCACCACGCCCGCGCCTTCGCCCATGACGAAGCCGTCGCGGTCCTTGTCGTAGGGGCGGCTGGCCTTTTCCGGCTGATCGTTGAATGCGGTGCTGAGCGCGCGTGCCTGGGCAAAGCCGGCGATGCCGATCGGGCAGATAGTGCCT
>CAXNKI010000283.1:0-3422 GCA_964202645.1 Alphaproteobacteria bacterium
CGCTCACGGCCGCCTTGCGGGAGTGTCCCTCATGCCTCGCTTCTCCTCTGCCATCGCCATTTCCTTTGCGCTGCTCGCCGCCTGTTCGCAGGCACCAGAGAACCGCGAGAGCGCCACCTCGAACCAGTCCGTCGACGCGGCTGCGCCCGCTGCGGCGATGCGTGAGGAAGCGGGATCGGGCGGCATGGCCCCGCCCGGAATTTCGCCGAACGCTGCGCCGGGTGTCGCGTTCAACTATTCCTATGCTTTCGTCCTCCCCAGCAAAGCGATTTCCGCAGTGCAGGAGAGCCACGCGGCGGCCTGCGAGAAGCTGGGCCTCGCGCGCTGCCGGATCACGGGGATGCGCTATAGCCTGACCGACGAGGACAGCGTTTCCGCGCAGCTCACCTTCAAGCTCGATCCAACGCTTGCCCGCGCTTTCGGCAAGGAAGGCATTGCCGCAGTGGAAACTGCCAAGGGCAAGCTGGTCGATGCGGCGATCACCGGCGAGGATGTCGGCACGCAGATCACCGCCTCGCAGCGCCGCAGCGCCGATGCCCAGGCAGAGCTCAGCCGCATTGAGGCGCGCCTTGCCGCCGGCGGCATTGGCGACCGCGAGCGGGCAGAATTGACCGAGCAGGCCGCGCGGCTTCGCGAGCAGCTGGCGGGCGAACGAGACACCCGCAGCGCCGGCGAGGAACAGCTCGTCAACACGCCGATGACCTATAATTACACCGGTGATGAAAGCTTCACGCTCGGCGGCAACCCGGTGGGAGATGCGGCGGAAGGCGCCTGGGAAAGCCTGATCGCGATGATCGCTTTCGTGCTGATGGCGCTGGGCGTTGCCTTGCCGTGGCTTGCCTTGCTGGTTGCGGTGCTTTGGGTCTGGCGCTCGCGCGCCGGGCTGTGGCTGCGCGGCAAAGTGCGGGGTTCGCAGCTTGCAAAAGCAACAGTCGAGACTTCCACTTAAGCGGTTAAGCCACTAGTCTCCCATCGATAATCCGGAAGGGAGAAACATGGTTGAACTGTCGCCAATTGAGAGTGAGCATGAGGGCGTGGGTCTGCGCGGCTATGTCGCGCGGCCGGAGGGTGCAGGGCCATTCCCTGCCGTGCTGGTGATGCACAGCGCGCTCGGTATCCGGCATATGACGCATGATATTGCGAGGCGGCTGGCGGATCAGGGCTATATCGCAGTCGCCACCGACATGTATGGCAAGGATGCCGACATTTCCGCGCCGGAAAAGGCGGGTGCCAATTATGCCGCACTATTGCAGACCCCCGACTTGCTCCGCGCACGCACCGCCCACTGGTTCGATGTGGTCGCCGCTCTACCCGAGGTCGTCGCCACGCGCGTCGCCGCGATTGGTTACTGCTTCGGCGGGCAGTGCGTCCTTGAGCTGGCGCGCAGCGGTCGAGCGGTGAAAGCTGTGGTGAGTTTCCATGGTCTGCTCACTACCCATGCCCAGGCTGCGCCCGGCGATATCAAGGGCGAGGTCGCTGTCTGGTGCGGTGCGCGCGACCCCTTCGGCCCGCCCGAGCAGACAGTCGCCTTTCGCGCTGAAATGGAAGCAGCAGCGGCGAATTGGCAGATCACCGAATGGGGCAAGGTGCAGCATGGATTTACCGACCCCAAAGGCGAAGGCGGGATGCCTGGGATCGAATATGACCTCATCGCCGACAAGGTCTCATGGGCCGGGACTGTTGCCTTGCTCGAAGTGGCGCTGGGTTAGCCAATCCCCAGCAGTTTGTGGCTGTCATGACGCGCCGCCGCTGCGCCTAGGCGCTGGTTGAACTGGACGATGATCGGCGGATCGACCCGGCGCGTGATCGCCCAGAGATACTGGCCGTAGATCACGCTTTCGCGGTATTGCCGCCAGGCATCTTCGTCGCCGGGCATCTCCGCGCCCGAAGCGCGCATCATTTCGAGATAGACCCCGAGCAGGCGGCGTTCCTCGCTTGCCGCGAGCTCGACCGGCAACACCGCGCAGAGATGATATGCGACATCAAGCGCCCACCCGCCGCGCTGGAGCAACTGCCAGTCGATCAGTCCGGCGCCGTCCGGGGTGTGGAAGATATTCCCCGCGTGGCTGTCGCCGTGAACAAGAAACTGCGGCCGCGCCGAATCCCGCTCCGCGAGTTCGCGCAAGGCGGCGATCAGGTTTGCGGCGCTGCGCACATGCGCCGGCAGCCCTTCGCCGCGCGGCCCGTCCATCATCTCCTGCAGCATTTCTGGCGTGACATAGGTCATCTGCGCGAGCTCGGCGGCGCGCGGGCGGATCCACGGCGCGCTGTCCAGGAAGGCGCTGCCCTGATGCAAGGCAGCAAGCTGGGCAAGGCTAAGCGCGGCGTCGTCGGCAGTGAACGGCTCGAGCGCGGAGCAGAACCGCGCGCCGCCGGCGATCAGGTCGCGCATGATGATCACGCCTTGCTGGGCATCGCGGTCGGCCACTGCGACGAGACATTCTGGTGCGCGCACGCCGACAGTCGGCGCGACCTTGCTGTAGAAATCGCCTTCGAGCACGCAAGTCATGCCGCCCATTCGCCCTGCCGCGTCGGTATCGAGCAGGCCCTTGAGGCAGAAGTGCTGGCGGCCTTGCCCGGCGATGTCGGCGGAGAAGCGCAACTTGGTGGCGACGGTTTTGATTGTCTCGACCAGTTCGACCCCGCTGACCGCTTCGCCCAGCGCCAGGCTCAGCCATTCGGCATCGAGCGCGCGCTCGCTGGTCAGCGGAACTTCGATTTCCCGCTCGCGCGCCGGTATGTTTGCCACTTACACTCTCCCTGCTGACGTGCGATTCCGGCGCTTGACCTGATTCGCTATTTCGTTTCATGCGTCACAATAGAGAACCGAAAGGGAGAGTCATGACTAAACCGCTCGAAGGCATCAAGGTCGTCGAAGTCGCGATGTGGGCGTTTGTCCCGGCCGCAGGCGGCATGCTCTCTGACCTTGGTGCCGATGTCATCAAGGTCGAGCCGCCCAGCGGCGATCCGCTGCGCGGCTTGCGGATCGGCGGCATGGGGGGTGAGGGCAGCGGGATCGATTTCAGCTGGGAAAGTTACAACCGGGGCAAGCGCTCGATCACGCTCGACCTCAAGTCCGCAGCCGGCCGCGAGGTGCTGATGAAGCTGTGCGAAGGCGCTGACGTATTCCTCACCAACTTGCTGCCGCCCGCGCGCCGCGCGATGGGGATTGACGCGGACAGCATCCGCGCGAAGTTCCCCGGCATTATCTATGCCAGCGGCAGCGGCTCTGGCCCCAACGGCCCGGAGTGCGAGAAAGGCGGCTATGACGCGATCTCGTTCTGGGCACGCGGCTCGATTTCAGGGACGATGACCGAGGATGGCGCACCGCGGCCGGTCGGGCCTCCGGGGCCGGCTTTCGGCGATACTGCCTCGGGCGCGATGCTCTCCGGCGCGATCTGCGCCGCATTGGTCAAGCGCCT
>CAXNKI010000284.1:0-3418 GCA_964202645.1 Alphaproteobacteria bacterium
TGACGGGCTATGACCTCAAGACCGGCAAGCGCATGTGGCGCTGGTATGTCGTGCCCGGCAATCCGGCGGTCGACCGCGACGAGACGACGCTGGCGGCGGCGAGTACCTGGAAAGGTGAATGGTGGAAATTCGGCGGCGGCGGCGCGGTCTACCATGCGATGACCTATGACGCGAAGTATGACCGCATCTACCTTGGCACGGGCAATGGCTTTCCCTGGAACATCAAGATCCGCTCGCCCGGCGGCGGTGACAATCTCTACCTCGCCTCCGTCGTCGCGCTTGATGCCAAGACCGGCAAATATGTCTGGCACTACCAGACCAACCCTGAGCTGACCTGGGACTTCAATAACGCCATGGACATGGCGCTGGTCGACATGATGATTGATGGCCGTAAGCGCCCGGTGCTGCTCCATGCACCGAAGAACGGCTTTTACTATGTGATCGACCGCGAGACCGGAAAGCTGCTTTCGGCGGAGAAATTCGGTCCGGTGAACTGGGCCGAGAAAATCGACATGGCCACCGGCCGGCCGGTGATTAATCCCGAATCGCTATATCCCGATGGCAAGCCTTTCGTCCTCTATCCCTTCCCCAACGGTGCGCACGGGATCCAGGCCATGGCGCAGAGCCCGCAATCGGGCCTGACCTATATTCCGGTTATGGAAGGTGGGCGGGTGCATATCGATCCGCCCAATGTGGCCGATTTCAAGGTGCGCGATGGCATGTTCGTAAATACCGGGCTCGGCGCGGTACCGGCGAACATCGTCGTGCCCCCGGCCAAGAGCTTCCTGCTCGCCTGGGATCCGGTGCGGCAGAAGGAGGTCTGGCGCATTCCGCAGCCCGGCACATTCAACGGCGGCGTTTTGGCAACCGGCGGCGGGCTGGTGTTCGAAGGGCTCAATTCGGGCGACTTCGGCGCCTACAGCGCCGCGACCGGCGAGAAGCTGTGGGCTTTCGATGCACAGAACGGCATCCTTTCCGCACCGATTTCCTATTCGGTGGGCGGAAGGCAATATGTCACTGTGATCGCCAGCTTCCGCTCGAGCTTTGCCAATTCGCCCAATTGGGATTATCGCCAGCAGAAGCGCCGGGTACTGACTTTTGCGCTTGGCGGCCGCGCCCGGCTGCCCAGCTTCGAACGGGTTGTCGAGCCGGTCCTTGATGATCCCGCCTTTGTGATCGATCCGAAGAAATCGGCAACCGGTGCCGGCATCTACAACACCGGCTGCAACATCTGCCATGGCGCGGGCATGGTGGCTGGCGGGGCCGGGCCCGACCTCAGGAAATCGTCAATCGCGCTGGAGAAGGACAGCTTCTATTCCGTAGTGCGCGAGGGCGCCTTGATGAACCGTGGCATGGGACGTTTTGCGCACCTGACGGACGACGAAATGGAAGGTCTGCGCCATTTCATCCGCCAGCGGGCCCGCGAAACGATGCCGAAGAAGTGATCCCGGCATGAGCGAGACCAGCGATCTTCTGATCGAGCGCACCGATGACAACATTGTTATCGCTACGCTCAACCGTCCCAAGGCACGCAACACGGTTTCGTTCCCGATGTGGGAGGCCCTCGGGCAGCTGGTGGCCGAACTGGAGGGCGAAAGCCCGGCGCGCGCGCTGATCCTGCAAGGGGCGGAAGGATATTTCTCCAGCGGGGGCGATGTGAAAATTCCCCCGGCGCGCGGGCAGGGCGCATTGGCGCGCGGCAAGCGGCTCGAGATTGGCCAGCGGGTGCTCAGCCGCATCCAGGCACTGCCGATGCCGGTGATCGCTGCGGTGGAGGGAGGGGCTTACGGGGTCGGTTGGGGCATCGCGCTGGCCTGCGATTTGCTGTTTGCGGGCACAAGCGTCCAGTTTGGCGCGCCTTTCGTCAAGATCGGCGTGGTTCCCGATGGCGGCACGGCGTGGATGCTTACGCGCGAGCTGGGGCGGCGCAAGGCGTCGGAAATCTTGCTCTCGTGCCGTTCGCTGGACGCTGCGGAGGCCATGAGCCTTGGACTGGTCAACCAGGTGGTGCCTGACGGGCAGGCGCTCGCCGCTGCGCTGGAATTCGCGCGCGACATGGGCGAGGGCAATGTGCAGGCAATCGAGTTGACCAAGCGCATGATCCACGAGGCCGAGAGCAGCGACCGCGCCGCCAGCCACGCGCTGGAGCTGGCCTATTGCCACATCACCCAGGGCGGCGAGGAGCTGGCCCGTGCGCGCGAAGTCTTCATCGCGCGTTCCGCCGCGCGAAAGCAGGGCTGATCGCCATGAAATTCGACATGCGCGAACTCGACCTTGGCGTGCGTTACAAGATCGTCAATTCCACGATCACCCCGCGCCCGATCGCATGGATCGTCACTCGCGGCGAAAATGGCGTGATCAACGCCGCGCCCTATTCGTTCTTCAATGCCTGCGGGGTCGAGCCGCCGATGGTGATGCTTGGTCTGCTGCGCGACATGAAGACCGGGTTATACAAGGACACCGCAACGAACATCGCTGCCAATGGCGAGTTCACCGTCAATCTCGTCAGCGAGGCCGACGTGGAAACGATGAACCTTTCCAGCGTCGATGCACCGCGCAATGTTTCGGAAGTCGACTATGCCGGGATCGAGACAACGCCAAGCGATGCCATCGCTCCGCCACGCATTGCCACCGCTCCGGTCAGTTTTGAATGCCGCAAGATTGAACTGCTCGACATCGGCCGGCTGCAAAGTGTGCTGATTGGTGAGATCCTTGTGGCGCACATCCGGGACGAATTCATCACCAACGCGGAAAAGCACTATCTCGATACGCCCGCAATGAAGCTTGTTGGGCGCACCCACGGGGCGGGTTGGTATGCGCGTACGAGCGACCAGTTCAGCGTGGAGCGCCCCCGGTTCGATCCCGAATGGGCCGCGAAAGTGAAAGCCAAAGAATGACCGAAGAAAGCTATCCCCGCCCGCCCATCGCTTGGCTGACGGTCATCGTCCTATTCCTGCTCTATATTTTGTCTCTCGTCGATCGCTATGTGATCGCTTTGCTGATGGAGCCCATCAAGGCGGATCTTGGCATTTCCGACTTCGAGCTGAGCCTGTTGCAAGGTCTGGCCTTTGCAGTGTTTTATGCAATCTGCGCAATCCCGGTCGGCCTTGCGCTTGATCGGTTCGACCGTCGCAAGGTTCTGTTTGGCTGCATTCTGATCTGGAGTCTGGGTGCGGCAGGCTGCGGCCTGGCGACAGGTTTCGCCACTCTGGCGATTGGCCGGGCGCTGATCGGCGCAGGCGAGTCCGGTTTTACTACTGGCGCCTATTCCATCGTCGGTGACAGTTTTCCGCCCGAGCGCGTCTCCTTTGCTATGTCGATCTTCGTCATGGGTGGCGTGATGGGGGCCGGAATAGTCTTCCTGCTTGGCGGCCCCTTGGTTGGCGCGGTACTTGACGGCGCGATTTCGCACTGGCCC
>CAXNKI010000285.1:0-3410 GCA_964202645.1 Alphaproteobacteria bacterium
GCGAAGTCATGCCTCAACCCGTCTCGATGCCGGCTGCAAACAGTGCTTCGCGCGCCAGCCTTGCCCGGTCAACGGCTGTGCACATGACTGTTGCCGACACGCTCACTGCAACACCGCGGGCCCTGACTTCGTGGGCTTGCGCGCCGTCGGCATGATCAATCAGCAAGTGGTCGATCAGGCCGGAGTAATGGTCGGCGATAGAGAGATTATTGCAGCCCTGCCCGCGTTCGGCAAGCATCTTGGCGAGCGGACCCTTGATCGCCTGTCCGCCCACCAGCGGCGAAACCGCTACGAGAGGGACTGTGCGCTGTTCCAATGCCGCGCGCACGCCTTCAAGCCCGAGGATCGGATCGACACTGACGAAGGGGTTGGACGGGCACAGCACGATCGCCGCAAGGTCCGGGCGCGCGAGCGCCTCGGCAAGTCCCGGCGAAGGCGCAGCAGGCAATCCCATAAAACGGATCCTTGCAACTTCCGGTCGGCATTGCTCGCGCACGAACCAATGCTGGAAATCGAGCCAGCCTTGCGGCGTCTCCACTTGCGTGCGCACCGCCGCATCGCTCATCGGAACGACCTTGTGGACTATGCCGAGCGCAAGGGTCAGAGCTGCAGTAACTTCGGATAGGCTCTCCCCTGCATTTAGCCGCGCGCTGCGTGCCAGATGCATGCCGAGGTCGCGGTCGCCGAGATTAAACCAGTCCGGCGCGTCCAGCGCGCGCAACATGGCCATCGCCTGCCAGGTCTCGTCCACCACGCCCCAGCCGCGCGTGGTGTCGTTGAGACCGGCCAACGCATAGACCACCGAATCGATGTCGGGGCAGATGGTCAGCCCAAGGTGCTCGAAATCGTCGCCGGTGTTGACCGCGATGGTGAGGCTTTCGGGGGGCAGCACTTCGGCAAGCCCGGCGGCAAGCTTGGCTCCGCCCACTCCGCCGGAGAGCGCAAGGATGTGACCACTCACCGGAACATATCCTCGGCTATTGGCCTCAGTCCCGCCGCAGCGCCGGGACCATCTTCGCTGCCGACCCATTGCCCCGCCCCGCGCACCAGCGCCGCCGGCGTGCCTTCAGCGCCCTCTCCCATCGCCAGCACCGCCATGGCAGCAACCGCATCGGCGATGGCAATCACGGTCGCCTGCAAAGTTCGCCCAAACAGGTCCTGCCCTTTGCCGCGCCGGTCATCGAGCACGGTCAGCCCCGCACAGCCAATCGCCGCTCCCACGGTGCCCACCCGCCAGGCCCGGCCCATCGAGTCGGCGATCACCACGGCGGGACGCGCGCCGCTCAGGCTCGCGAGTTCGGCGCGGATCGCCCGCGCGCTGGCGTCGGGATCTATGGGCCAGAGCAGCACTTGCCCGCCCGCGACATTCGAGGCGTCGATCCCGGCATTGGCGAGGACGTGACCAGTCTTCTGGCAAGCGATGATCGCAGCAGGCGTCGCGCGCAAAATGTGGCTGCTTTCATCGAGGATAAGCTGCGCCATGGCAGGCTCACGGCCGGTCATTTCGGCCAGTGCGCGTGCTTCATTGCCCGGGGTCACCTCGTCCGGGTTGACCAGCCGACCTTCAGCTTTCGAGACGATCTTCTGCGCAATTACCACCACGTCGCCGTCGCCGAGACTCTGATCCGCTCGTGCCAGCGCCGCCGCCAGTTCCTTGGCGACCGACATGCCTGGCGCGAACAGCGGCATTCCTGCCAACGGGGTAACTGTCATTCCTGGCATTGGCCTGCATTGCTCCCATTGCTCCGCGACAAAAGCATTTGCCACGCCGCCGCCTGCCGCTATCGGCAACGAGCAATTCAGGCAATCTACGTTTGAGAATGAGAGGAACGATCATGGCGTCCATCGCAGTCGTCGGCGGCACCGGCAATCTTGGCAAGGGCATCGCCCGCAGGCTGGCCCAGGCCGGGCACAGCGTCACCATCGGCAGCCGCGGCGCCGACAAGGCGCAGACAATCGCCGAAGAGATGAATGCCGAACTCGGCCTCTCGCTCGGATTCGGAGCGAATACCGATGCCGTGGCGGGCAAGGAGGTGGTGATTGTCACTGTACCCTATGAGAACCAGGAATCGACGCTGAAGCAGATCGCCCCACTCGTCGGGTCCGCAATCGTCGTCGATACCACCGTGCCGCTTATGCCGCCCAAGGTGATGCGGGTGCAGCTTCCTGCCGCCGGCTGTGCGGCGCTCGAAGCGCGTGAGCACCTCGGGCCCGACGTGCGGTTCGTCACTGCCTTCCACAATGTCGCCGCGCATATCCTCGATAGCGCCCACAAGGTTGAATGCGACGTCCTGGTGTTTGGCGACGATATCGAGGCACGCAAGGAGATCGTTACCCTGGTGAACTCGATGGGTCTGCGCGGGCTAGCCGGTGGAGCTCTGGCGAATTCGGCAGCCGCCGAGGCGCTGACCTCGATCCTGATCTACATGAACAAGAACTATGCCGCCAATGGCGCTGGTATCCGCTTCACCAACCTGACGAGTGCGCCTCCGATTCCGTGACCTGCTGGCTGATCATACCAGTCAAGCCGCCGCACCAGGCAAAGTCGCGCCTTTCGGAAGTGCTTGGCGAGGATCAGCGCGCGACGCTTGCCGGAGCAATGTTGCGCCATGTACACCAGGCGGCAAGCGACGCGCAGGGGGTCGCACAGATCGCCCTGCTTGGCCCCTCGCGGCTTGGCCTTCCGGATGACGTACTGCTGCTTGCCGAGCCGGGCGGCGGGCTCAATCCGGCCGTCGAGTCCGCCTTCGCACACGTCGCCGCCGAGGGCGCTGACCGGATGATCGTGCTGTTCGCCGACCTCCCGCTCCTCACCAGCCAGGATGTCGAGCGGCTGGCCACCGTGCCAAACGGTACGATCGCCATCGCCCCGGATCGCCACGGAACGGGCACAAATGCACTTTCCTTGCCGATTCCGATGGCAAAGGGCTTTACCTTCGCCTTCGGGACTGACAGCTTTGCGGCCCATAGAGCCGAAGCCGGCCGTTTGGGATTGAGGATCGAACTGGTGCACAGCCCTGGGCTGGCGCGCGATGTCGATGTGCCGGATGACCTCGCTGACGCGCTAGGCATTCTCGGCCCCGGGGACTAGCCGCGGGCGACATGGGAGAGAAGGAATGGACGCAAGTGCAATTGACCTGACCGGGCAAGTCGCCTTCGTGACCGGCGGCGGCGGCGGCATTGGCCGGGCCTGCGCGTTGTGCTTTGCCGACATGGGCGCCGATGTCGCGATTGTCGATGTCGTGCCAGATCGCTGCGCGGAGACTGCGGGTCAGATCGAGTCACGCGGGCGCAGGGCGCTGACTTTTCCGGTCAACGTGATGGATGTGGACGCCTTACAGGCTGCTGTGGCGGAGACCGGCGAGAAATTCGGCCGGCTCGACATCCTGGTCAACAATGCCGGCGGAGTA
>CAXNKI010000286.1:0-3408 GCA_964202645.1 Alphaproteobacteria bacterium
CGCCCGACCGCAATCGGCTTCGATCTCTATTACCAGTGGCTGCAGGGCCGCTGGCGGCTCTATGGAGTATCGATCGTGCCTGCGGCCATGGCCAATGTGCAGCCTGGCGGCACGACACCGCCTGTCGTGGCACCCCAGCCGCCGCGCCGGGATTCACAGAACCGGCCGTCGCAGGGACGCTAGGCTGAACGAAACCAGCGCACTCCCGCAACATCGCAGCGACTGGTGGGCGGTGAGGGGCTCGAACCCCCGACCCTCTCGGTGTAAACGAGATGCTCTACCAACTGAGCTAACCGCCCCGGCGCTGCCGCCAAGGAGGCGCGCCCTAGCCCAAGATTGCGCGCAGCGGAAGAGGCATCACACCATCCGCGCCGAGCCTGTTCCCAGCTCAGCGAAATAGCGCGCCATGGAGTCGGCCGCCTTGTCGGTCAGCGCGACGAAAGCCCGGCGGCGGTCGGCTTCGTCTTCCACCCGCTGAAAAAGGCCGGCATCGGTCATCTGGCCGATCCAGCGCAGCGCCGTGGTCGGCGGCACACCCGAGGCGATGCACAGCGAGGTGACCGAAACGCGCATGTGCTCGGCCCGCGCTGCGGTCAGATCGAGCAGCATGTCCCAGGCGGGATCGCCAAACAGGTCGCCATCGAAAAAGCGCGCGCGCAGCTGACGCTGGCGGATGATGCGGCGCACCAGCCGCGGATCGGGCAGTGGCGGCCGGCTGGCGCGCAACAGACGGCTGCCCGCGTCCTCGTCTTGTCCGGAGAACCCGCGCCGCGCATCGCCGAAGCGGACGATGCTGTTGCCGCCATTTTCGGCACCTGCCCCGCCCATCGCGCCATCCAGGCTGCCGCTGTCCGGACGGCTGCCATCCAGCCGCTCAAGCCGTTCGGCAATCTGGCCGACCTGCTCGGTCAGCCGCAGCAGCATCAGACGATCCTCCTCGCCCAGTTCGCGCAGCCGCATTCCGGACAGGTGACCCAGCACCCGGCCCAGCGCGATCACCCGTTCGGCGCGGCTCGGCTCGATCAGGATCTGCGGCGCGGATTGATCGAGGCAGCCAAACACATCGTCCAGCACTTCAAGCCGGGTCGAGACAATCAGCTGCGCGCCGCAATGCGCCGCCCGCACATCAAGCCGCGACAGCGCGGCCAGTTCTGCGCCCGAAACCTGCGGGCAATCCAGCACCACCACTTCGCCAAGCGGCCTCGCCTCGCCCTCCAGCAGCACGCCGAGCCCGTCGCAATCGGCAATCCGGAAACCCGCTGCCTCGGCATCATCGCGGATGGTTCCGCGCAGATTAGCCCGGTCAGCATAGATCAAGAGCGCAAGCGGCAGGCCACAAGAGTCTCTGGCGACATCGCTTGCCGGGCTGGACCGGTCTGGCACACGCACTGGGTCTGGCTCACGCACGGAATATTGGGCTTGAGGCATCGTTATCCGACTCCCTGTTTCGAACAGGAGCAGAACAAAAAGGGTCTATGTCAAGACCCGCAGCCTCACCATTGCGAATTCATGTCATATCCCGGATGACACATTTGTGCTGTTGCCGCCAAAGCCAGCGCGCGGCCAGGGGAGTAACATGCAGCTTCGGGAGTTGATCCGACAACCGGGTGCCGCCGCAAACGACAGGCTGAGCGCAGTCGGCAGCCTGCTGCTGGCCTGCATCGCGGTGCAGCTGGTGTTCTGGCTGGTGATCAACCCGCTGCTGTTCGCCAGCGCCAAGCGGTTCGAGCTTATCCCGGTGCACAGCGCCATGCTGGCGACGTTACCCAGCCCGGACCCGGCGAGCTTCGAGCGTGCACAATTCCGGCCGATCGATCTGCCGACGAGCGATTGCTGCGGTCCGGGTTACCGGCTGGTGCGGATGCAGTTCACGCTTGCGTCGGTGCCCCGCGATGGGCTGGCGCTGCTGCCAACGCTTGGCAGCGACAATTTCCACATCCGGGTCAACGGCCAGTGGACCCGGCAGGAAGGTCGGCTCGAGCTGGCAAATCCAAGCTATCACGGCAACCGCAAGACGATTCATTACATCTCTCCGGGCATACTCAAGGCAGGCAACAACCGGCTGGAATTCATCGCCATGCGGGTAGGCATTCCTTACTTCGATGTGGGCAAGCCGATGCTGGCGCCATATGCCATGGCCAGCAAGGCGCTGGCCCACCGCAACTTCATTCTCAATGACTATCAGGTCTTGTCCTGGAGCTTTGGCCTGCTGTCGTCCGCGCTTGCCCTGCTCTTGCTGTGGCGATCGGAGCAAAAGCGCTTCGGCCTGTCGGTCTTCGTCCTGCTCGCTGCCTGGAGCCTGCGAACGCATTACTATCAATGGACCGACCCGCCGTTTTCGCCTGGCATGCGGATGTTCTATTATTTTGCTTTGACCACGACCATCCCGGTTGCCTGGGTATGCTTCGTCGATGCCTGGACGGGCCGGCCGTGGCGCTGGCTGGGCTGGGCTGCCGGACTGGTCTGGGCCGGGCTGATACTGTCGCACCTCGACCTGCTGGGTGGTGGCGCCGCGGCCTACGACCGGGCTGCGATGCTGACAAACAGCCCAGGAATGGTGCTTGGTGCGCTCGGAGTCTTGCGGTTCATCTGGCACTTTGCCCGGCACCGCGACGAGCGCCACTGGGAAACCGCGCTGTTGTTGCTGTGCATCAGCGTGATGTCAGTCGATTTCGTACGGCAGCAGTTCTTTGACAAGTCTAGCAATTTTCTCGTCACTGGCCTGCCGATCCTCATTCTTGCTTTCCCGGTGGCCTTCATCGCCCGCAACATCCGCTTGTTCCGCTCGATGAACGAATTCAACGAATTGCTCACCGGGCAATTGCGCGAGCGCGAGGCCGAGCTGGCGGAAAACTATGCGCGACAGGCAGAGCTCGCCCGCCGCGAAACGCTGGTCAATGAACGTCAGCGGCTGATGCGCGACATGCATGACGGGATCGGCGGACAGCTGATGAGCCTGCTTTTCGCCGCGCGCAAGCAGCCGATCCCGCAAGCCGAACTGGCGGAAGACCTGCAACAGATCATCGACGAATTGCGCCTGATCATCGACTCGCTCGATACCGAGGGTGAAACCCTAGGCACCGCACTCGCCACGTTCAGGGCAAGAATCGAGCCGCGCCTGTCAGCGGCGGGCATTGAGTTGCGCTGGGACAATTCGCTCACGGAATCACTTTATGGACTTGGCCCGCGCGAGGTCCTGCAGATATTCAGGATCGTGCAGGAGGCAGTGACGAATGTCATCAAGCACTCCGGTTCATCCACGCTTGCCATCAGCATTGCGCAGGCAGACGATGCCGCCCCGCAAATCAGCATCACAATCGCCGATGCGGGGAATGGCGGCGGCGCCAGGCCAGGCACTGGCCGAGGTATGGACAACATGCGCGCGCGTGCCCGGTCAATAGGTGGCAG
>CAXNKI010000287.1:0-3403 GCA_964202645.1 Alphaproteobacteria bacterium
GTGCATCCAGACGGCATGGTGATCCGCGATGGCGACGATCCCTATTTCGTTGTTGCTGCCGACAAGGGCACCGCGACATATTCCGACACTGCCAATGCGCTCGCCGCCGAAAAACATTTCTGGCTCGACGATGCTTTCGCCAGCGGCGGCTCGAAAGGTTATGACCACAAGGCGATGGGTATCACAGCGCGCGGAGCCTGGCTTTCGGTCCAGCGCCATTTCCGCGAGCTGGGTGTCGATGTTCAGACCGATCCGATCCGCGTTGCCGGCTGCGGCGACATGTCGGGCGATGTCTTCGGCAATGGAATGTTGCTGTCGCAGTCGATCAAGCTCGTCGCCGCTTTCGATCACCGCCACATCTTCCTCGATCCGGGTCCCGATCCGGCGAAGAGCTGGGCCGAACGCAGCCGCCTGTTCGCGCTGCCCCGCTCGAGCTGGGATGATTATGACAAGGCGTTGATTTCCAAGGGTGGCGGGGTGTTTCCGCGCAGCCTCAAGGATATTCCGCTCAGCCCTGAAGTGCGCAGCGTGCTCGGCATCGATGCAGCCAGCGCCGACCCCGAAACGCTGATTTCGGCGATCCTGAAGAGTCCAGTCGATCTGCTGTGGTTCGGCGGCATCGGCACTTATGTGAAGGCGGCCACCGAGAACAACTTTCAGGTCGGCGATCCGGGCAATGACAGCTTGCGGGTGAACGGCGCCGAGATCCGCGCGAAGGCCATCGGCGAGGGCGCGAACCTTGGCACTACCCAGGCCGGCCGGATTGAGTTTGCAGCCAAAGGTGGGCGCATCAATACCGATTTCATCGACAATTCGGCCGGGGTCGATTGCTCGGACAAGGAAGTGAACATCAAGATCGCGCTCGCCTCGGCCCAGCGCGATGGCCGCCTTGCCGAACCCGCACGGGTGAAACTGCTCACCGCGATGACCGACGACGTCGCCGAGCTGGTGCTGGAGGACAACCGGCTCCAGGCTCTGGCGCTGTCGATCGCCGAATCGGGCGGAGCCAGCGCCAATGCCAGCTACATCCGCTTGATCGACAAGCTGGGCGATCTTGGCCAGCTTGACCGCAAGACCGATGGCCTGGCCGATAACGACATCCTACTGCGCCGCGCCGGCGAGGGCCAGGGGCTTACCCGGCCCGAGCTTGCCGTGCTGCTATCAAGTAGCAAGCTGGCGCTGCAGGACGCGCTGGAAGACAGCCAGTTGCCTGACGATCCGGGGCTGGAGCCGGAATTGCTCGCCGCGTTCCCTGCGGCCATGCGCGGCAAGTTCAAAGCCGATATCCTCAGCCACCGCCTGCGCCGCGAGATCATTGCAACGCGCATTGCCAATCGGCTGATCAACCGCATCGGCATGATCAACCTGTTTGAGCTGGCCGAAGAGGAAGGCGCCAGCCTTGCGCAAGTCGCCAGCGCTTTTGTCGCGGCTGAACGGCTATTCGGAATGGACCGGGTCTGGGCCGCAGTCGAAACGGCTGACATGCCCGAGGCCGCGCGGATCCAGTTGCTGCGCCGCTCGGCATCGGCTTTGCGCAGCCACATGGCTGACTTGCTGCGCGCGGGCGCGGGCACTCAGCCGCCCTCGCAGCTCGCCGACGGCCTAGCTGGCGACGTATCGCGGCTATCGCGTTCGGCGCAGCAGTTGCTCGGCGGCGAAGCCTTGGCCCAGTCGGACAAGCTGCGCGCGGACTTTATCGCTGCTGGTGCGCCGACAGTCGAAGCCAGCATGGTCGCTCACCTCGTCGATCTCGACGGCGCGGTCGGACTTGCCCGGCTGGCGCGCGATTCGCAGCTTTCCGTGACGGCGCTGACCCGCGCCTTCGCCGAGACCGGGAGCCGGCTGGGGCTCGACTGGGTGCAGGCGACAGCTTCGCGCCTGCGCCCTGCCGATCCGTGGGAACGGTTGCTGGTTGCAGGCCTGGCGCGTGATTTTCAGCAGATCCGGCTCGAATTCCTCCAGCGCATCCTCAAGGACAAGAGCGATCCGCAAGCACTGGTCGCCGATTGGGCCGAAGCCCGCAGCGAAGCAGTGCGCCAGTTCCGCGCCCTGGTATCCCGCGCGCAGGCCGCAAGCCCGGTCACCGCCGCCATGCTGGCGCAAATCGCCGGGCAGGCGCGCAATTTGCTGGTCAGGTAGCGCACCGATTTGCGTTCAGTCAAAGTCTGGCCGGTTTCCGCGGGGCATTGACCTCAGGCCAATTTTGGCCAAACGGATCATGCATGAAACAGGCAGATGTTGTTATCGTTGGTGCGGGACACGGCGGGGCGCAATGCGCCATTGCCTTGCGCCAGAACGGGTTCACCGGCACGGTCGCCATGATCGGCCGCGAAAGCGAGCCGCCCTATGAGCGCCCGCCGCTTTCGAAAGAATACTTCGCCCGCGAAAAAACCTTCGACCGGCTCTACATCCGCCCGCTGGCGTTCTGGGAGGAGAAGAACATCGAGCTGAAGCTCGCCACCGAAGTGACGGCGATTGATCCGGCGGCAAAGCAGCTGACCCTCTCGGACGGCAGCACGTTCGGCTATGGCAAACTGGTCTGGGCGACCGGCGGCGATCCGCGCAAGCTGCCGGTTCCCGGCGGCGATCTGGCAGGCGTTCACGCGGTGCGCACCCGCGAAGACTGCGACCGGCTGATGGGCGAGATCGACGGTGGCGTGAAGAACATCGCGATCATCGGCGGCGGCTATATCGGGCTGGAAGCGGCTGCCGTGCTGACCAAGCTTGGCTGCAAGGTGACTTTGCTCGAAGCCCTGCCGCGCATTTTGGCGCGCGTTGCCGGGACAGAGCTTTCGGCATTCTACGAGAAAGAACACCGCGATCACGGCGTCGACTTGCGCACCAGCGTGGTGGTTGACAGCTTCACCGGAGAAGGCCGGGTGACCGGCGTCAAGCTGGGCGATGGCAGCGTCATTCCGGCTGACGCGGTAATCGTTGGCATCGGCATCGTTCCCGCCGTCGCGCCGCTGCTTGCGGCGGGCGCGGAAGGTGGCAACGGCGTCGCCATCGACGATCACTGCCGCACCTCGCTGCCCGACATCTATGCCATCGGTGACTGCGCGCTGTTTGCCGCCGAATATGCCGATGATTTCGTCATGCGGGTCGAATCGGTGCAGAATGCCAACGATCAGGGCACTTGCGTTGCGAAAGCGATCTGCGGCGACCCCCAGCCCTATCATGCCTTTCCGTGGTTCTGGTCGAACCAGTATGACCTGCGGCTCCAGACAGCCGGGCTCTCTGTGGGCTTTGATGCGACGGTGGTACGCGGGCTTCCGGCAGACCGCTCGTTTTCGGTGGTTTACCTGAAGGCCGGCCGCGTCATCGCGCTCGACTGCGTCAATGCGGTGAAGGACTATGTCCAGGGCCGCAAGCTGGTCGAAGCGGGGGTTTCCCCGAACTTGGC
>CAXNKI010000288.1:0-3373 GCA_964202645.1 Alphaproteobacteria bacterium
ACGATCTGGAGGATCTCTCCAACCGGCTGCTGCGCACGGTTTCGGGCCAGCTCGGCACGGCAGCATCGCTGGGTTTGCGAGGCGACACGATCCTGATTGCGCGCAATCTGGGCCCAGCCGAGCTGCTCGAATACGACAAACGGCGGCTGAAGGGCGTGCTGCTGGAAGAAGGCGCGCTGACCGCTCACGTGGTGATTGTCGCGCGCGCCATGGGGGTGCCGGTGCTGGGCCGCGTGCAGGGCCTGCGCGGGCTGGTGCGCGACGGCGATGCCTTGCTGCTCGATGCGACCCAGGGCACTGCAACCGTGCGCCCCGCGCCGGCGATGATCGAAGCCTTCGAGGCGCGGTTCGCCAAGAGCCGCGAGCGCCAGGCGGCCTACGCCGCGATGCGCGATGTCGAACCGCGCACGCGCGACGGCCAGCGCATTTCGGTGATGATCAACGCCGGGCTGCGCGATGATCTGCCCAATCTCGCCATGACCGGGGCGGATGGCATCGGCCTCTTCCGCACGGAATTCCAGTTTCTTGTCTCTGCCTCGCTGCCGGCGCGCGAGCGGCAGACGCGGCTTTATCGCGATGTGCTGGATGCGGCGGGTGACAAGCCGGTGGTGTTCCGCACGGTCGATATCGGCGGCGACAAAGTGCTCCCCTATCTGCGCCACGATGGTGGCGAGGCCGAGGAAAACCCGGCGATGGGCTGGCGCGCTCTGCGTCTAGCGCTGGAGCGTGACGGTCTGCTCAAGGTCCAGGCGCGCTCGCTGCTCGAAGCGGCGGCCGGGCGTACGCTCAATGTCATGTTCCCGATGGTCTCCGAACCCTGGGAGTTTGATGCCGCCAAGGCCGTGTTCGAACATCAGCGCGCCTGGCTGAAATCGCAAAAGAAGCAGCTGCCTGACGCGGTGCGTTATGGCGCGATGCTGGAAGTGCCCAGCCTTGCCGAGCAGCTCGATGTGCTTGCGCCGCAGCTTTCGTTCCTGTCGATCGGCACCAACGATCTCACCCAGTTCCTGTTCGCGGCCGATCGTGCCAATCCCAAGCTCGCCGAGCGTTATGACTGGCTCAGCCCTTCGATCCTGCGCTTCTTGCGCCGCGTGCTGACCTCGCTCGAGGGCCACAATATCGATGTCGCGGTTTGCGGCGAAATGGGTGGCCGTCAGCTTGAGGCGCTTGCCCTGATTGGGCTGGGCATTCGCCGTTTGTCGATCACGCCAGCCGCAGTCGGTCCGATCAAGGACCTGGTGTGCAAGATCGATGCGGCCGAGATCGGCGCTGCGATGGCCGGCTGGCTTGCCAATCCGCCGGCGGATATGCGCAAGGTTCTGGGTGAGTGGGCGGAAAGTCGCGGAATCGCTCTCGATTGAGCGCCCGCAAGGCACCGCGCAGCGCATGCGCCAGCATTTTTTCACGCGGGCGTTGACATTGTGCCTGCGCTCGACTTGTTTGCCGCCGGATCGCCAATAAATGACATAACAGCAGTGGGCAGGCATGAGCGAGAATGAGCAAGTAATTCCCGAGCTCGCGCTCGACACTGCGGGTGCGCGGCTGCGCCGGGCACGCGAGGCGGCGGGTCTCAGTGTGGCCGACATCGCATCGCGTACGCGCATTGCGGAGCGGCATCTGGTTTCGATAGAAACGGGCAATTTCTCGGCCTTGGCCAGCCGGGCCTATGCCATAGGTTTTGCCCGCAACTATGCCCGCGAGGTGGGCCTTGACGAGAACGAGATCGTCTCGGCGGTGCGCCAGGAAGTCGATGGCCAGGAACCCGCAGCGGGGCGTTATCAGTCTTCAACTTTCGAGCCGGGCGATCCGGCCCGGGTTCCCGCTGCGCGAATCGCCTGGATCGCCGGGCTCAGCGCACTGGCCGTGGTCGTGGCCGGGCTGATCTTCTGGCGCAGCTTCTATGCTCCGGCAGGCACACTGCCCGACATTGCGCCGGAAGCCTCCGCCAGCGCCGATCCCGCTGCAGTCCCAGCTGCCCCGGCGCCCTCGGCGCAAGGGCCGGTGGTGTTCACTGCGCTCCAGCAGGGCATATGGGTCAAGTTCTATGACGCTGCCGGCATCCAGCTGCTGCAAAAGGAGCTGGCACTGGGCGAGACTTTCACCGTGCCTGCCGATGCCAACGGCCCGATGATCCGCACCGCGCGGCCTGAGGCCTTGCAGATTTCGATCGGCGGCCAGATCGTCGCCAAGCTGGCCGAGCGGCAGATGACGATCGGTGATGTGCCGGTCAGTGCGGCGGCTCTGCTGGCGCGTGGCCAGGCACCGGTGGCTGCAGCATCGATCGCCGCACCTGCCGCGCAAGGCACGGACCAGACCGCGCAGTCAGCCGCTCCGGCGCCCAGCGCAACGCGGGCTGCCCGACGTGATCCTGCTGGTTCGGCAGCAGCTGCTGTGCCGTCACGCGCGCCGGCACCGCTGCCTTCTGCCGTGCCCGCTCCGGTTCCGCCGGCATCTGCCGCGCCAACGCCGGCTGCATCGCCGCAATCTTCCACCGTTTCGCAGTAAACCAATCTCGACAGACGGCCGCGCCTGCGGCAAGCAGCGCAGCGGTTCATCCCCGGTTTGGGCGGCATGCCTCACAAGCAGTGCCAGGGCGCAAACAGTGTGGAGCGGTAGGGCAATGAAAAGAATGCTTGGCAAATACAGCCTGCTCAGGGCGGCAAGCCTTTCGGCAATTCTGGCGGTGCTGGCCGGATCGGCAATGCCGCTGGCGGCGCAGGATAATGCCGCCGAGGCGCGGATCCGCAGCATGGAGGCGCAGATACGCGCAATTCAGCGCAAGGTCTTTCCCGGCGACGGCAAGGTCTTCGGGCCTGAGATCGTTACACCCACAGGCACAGCCGCTCCGGCAGCAACCGGAAGCGCTACTTCGGTCGGCGATCTTGCCACCCGGCTCGATTCGGTCGAGGCACAGCTGCGGCGCCTGACCGGCCTAGCCGAGGAGAACAGCAACAAGCTCGCCCAGCTCGAAACCCGCATGAACGGCGCGAGTCCAGCGCCAGCTGCGACGCCGACGGCGGCTGCAACTCCAGCTGCGGTGGCGAGCGCCGCGCCGACACCAACGCCGTCTCCCACCCCGACGACAGCGGCGCCGGACAGCAACCTCGCAGCGATGAGCGGCGGCGCCTCCACCCCGCGCCCCGCCGCCACGCCCAGCCCGCGCCCGACGCCTGCCGCCACCGGCCCCAGCGCCCAGCGCCTCGCCGCTGTGCGCGCGATCGCCAAGCCGCAGACCCAGGATCCGGGCGACGACGAGTATTCCTATGGCTTCCGCCTGTGGGAGGCCAAATTCTATCCCGAAGCGCAGCAGCAGCTGAAGATCTTCGTCGACAAGTATCCCAGCCATGCGCTCATCAGCCATGGGCGCAACCTG
>CAXNKI010000289.1:0-3369 GCA_964202645.1 Alphaproteobacteria bacterium
TCGCACAAGCGCTGGGCGATGAGCGCGCCGGATCCCGGCCAGGCGCTGGTCCTGCGCGCCCACAGCGGCTGCCTGCCGGCGCTGGGGGTCGAAAAGGCAGATGTCGCCTGCCGGGAGTTCAATGATTCCGTGTTTGCCAGGTTGGCCCGCGAGCCCCGGATCGAACGGGTCTATCTCGCCGGCAACTGGTCCTGCCTGTGCTATCAGGAGCCCGCAATTGTCGCCAGGATCGACGCGACGATCGCGCGGCTGCGCGCTGCCGGAAAGACCGTGGTGATCGTCGGCCCGGTCCCGGTTCAGCCGTTCATGGTGCCACGCCAGCTTGCCATCTTCGCGGCAGGCGGCGGAAGGGGCGAGATGCCGGGGCGCAGCGCGGCGGATTACGAGCGCGATGCCGCTTGGTTCACCGCCAGCTACCCGCGCTGGCGCACCGAGGGCATCACCATCCTTGACCCGGCACGCGCCTTGGTTGCAGGAGAGCACACGCGGATCATCCAGGGCGGGCAACCGCTTTATATCGACCGGGATCATCTGACCATGGCGGGGGCCAGGGCCGTGTTGGCGGCCGACCCCAGTCGTTGAACGGGAATTTGCAAGAATGGCGCGCATAGGAATTATCGGCAGCGAGGGGCGCATGGGCCGGGTGCTGGTGGAGGCTATTGCCGCTGCCGGCGAGGCGCATTCCGGCGGGATCGACGTGGGCGGCGATCCGCTGGCCTTGGCGCAGGTCAGCGACGTCCTGGTCGATTTCTCTTCGCCCAAGGCGCTGGAGGCCAATCTCGATGCGGCGATGGCCGCCGGCGTGCCGATCGTGGTGGGCACCACCGGCCTTGAGGAACGCCACCATTTCCTGTGCGACAATGCTGCTGAGACGATTCCCGTGCTGCAGACTGGCAATACCTCGCTTGGGGTCACTCTGCTGGCCCATCTGGTGCGCGAGGCCGCGAGCCGGCTAGGCGAGGACTGGGACATCGAGATAGTCGAAACCCACCACCGCATGAAAGTCGATGCCCCCTCGGGCACCGCGCTGCTGCTGGGCAACGCAGCCGCATCGGGCCGCGGGATTGCGCTGGCAGATCACAGCGAGCGCGGGCGGGACGGCATCACCGGCAAGCGCGGGATTGGCAACATCGGCTTTGCAAGCTTGCGCGGCGGCAGCGTTGCGGGCGATCACACAGTGCACTTCTTCGCCGACAACGAGCGCCTGGCCTTCACCCACATCGCCGAGAACCGCGCGATATTCGCCAAGGGCGCGATCCGGGCGGCGCAGTGGCTGATCGGCAAGCCAGCCGGCCGATACACCATGCCCGAGGTGCTGGGGCTTTAGAAACCTAAGGACAGGAGGAACGACGCATGGCCGCCGCCTTCACACCCGCCGCCGAAACTGCCCGCTACATCGACAGCCTCGGGGCCGAGGCGCTGGCCAAGGCGCAGGCCTACACCATGGGCAACCATCTATTGCTGTTTGCCGGACTGGCCGTTTCGCTGCTGGTAGCCTGGTTGATCGTGCGCTCTCGCTTGCTCGACCGAACAGCGACGCGGCTTTCCGGGCGTAGCTGGGCTATCGCGACGTTAGGTGTAAGCGCCGCTTTCTTTGCGATTGCTACGATCTTCACGCTACCCTGGGCGATCTACACCGATTGGCACCGCCAGCATGCCTACGGTCTCTCAAAGCAGCCGCTCGGCGATTTCCTGGGCCAAATGGCCTTGGACGGAGCGATCGATGTCGTGCTGGGTTCGGTGTTCCTGCTAGGGATCTACGCGCTGATCCGAAAGACTGGCGCGCGCTGGTGGCTTTGGAGCGGAGGCTTGGCTGCAGTCGCCATCCTGCTGATGCTGCTTGCCGGTCCCAGTCTGATCCAACCCATGTTCAACAAGTTCGAACCGGTACCGCCAGGCGAGGTGCGTACCGCGCTTGAGGCGATCGCGGACGATGTCGGGATTCCGCGCGAACGGATCTTCATTTATGATGGTTCACGCCAGTCCGAACGGTTCACCGCCAATGTCACGGGCATCGGTCCTGCGGCCCGGATCGCGATTTCAGACATTGCCTTGAAAGGAGCTTCGCTCGACGAAGTTCGCGCAGTAACCGGGCATGAAGCAGGGCATTTCAAGCTGGGCCATATCTGGCGGTATGTCGTAGTCAATCCGCTGATCGCTCTGCTGTTCTTCTTCCTGCTCAACCGTCTGTTCGCCCCGACGGCGCGGCTGCTGGGCACCGATGCAACTCTAAGCGAGCCGCGCGGGCTGCCGGTGTTCTTGGCGGTGAGCGCCGTGCTCGGTCTGCTGGTTACGCCACTGACCAACAGTCTGACGCGAATCGGCGAACGCGAGGCGGATGAATATTCATTAGAAATCGTTGGCGAACCCGACGCATTGGCCAGATTTCTGGTGAAAACCGCCGAGTATCGCTACCCGCGCCCGGCGGTCTGGCAGGAGGTTCTGTTCTACACTCATCCCTCGGTCGAAAGGCGGGTGCTCAGGGCAATGGAGTGGAAGGCGGCGCAGCCCGCAGCGGAACCGATCATGGCGCCGCCAAAACCGTGAAACGCGACGCAATCTTCGAATTCTTCCGCCGCCTTGCCGAGCTTAACCCCTCGCCCGAGACCGAGCTTGAGTTCGGCAATACCTACCAGCTGCTCGTGGCAGTGGTGCTCTCGGCGCAGGCAACTGATGTGGGCGTCAACAAGGCGACGCTCGCGCTGTTTCGCGAAGTGAAGACGCCGCAGCAAATGGTGGCGCTGGGCGAGGATGGGCTGAAGGCACACATCAAGACCATCGGGCTGTTCAATGCCAAGGCGAAGAATGTCATCGCGCTGTCCGAAATCCTGGTGCGCGATTTTGGTGGTGAAGTTCCGGCAGACCGCGACGTGCTAACCACGCTGCCCGGCGTCGGGCGCAAGACCGCCAATGTCGTGATGAACTGCGCTTTTGGCGCAGAGACTTTCGCGGTCGACACGCATATCTTCCGGCTGGGTAACCGCACCGGCATGGCCAAGGGCAAGACCGTGCTGGCGGTCGAAAAGAAGCTGGAGAAAGGCGTGCCTCAGCCTTTTCGGGTAGGCGCGCATCACTGGCTCATCCTGCACGGGCGCTATGTCTGCAAGGCGCGGAAACCCGAATGCTGGCGCTGCGCGGTGGCGGACCTGTGCGGCTTCAAGGCAAAATCGGCGCCGCCGCCGGCTCCTCGCTCAGCGCCGAAATAACCGTTGCAGCGACGAGATCGCCGATCACATTGAGCGTGGTGCGGCACATGTCGAGGAAACGGTCGACCCCCAGGATGATGCCGATCCCCGCCGGCGGCACGCCGACCGCGCCAAGAATGAGCGCGATCACCGGCAGGGTCCCGGCAGGAACGCCCGCCGTGCC
>CAXNKI010000290.1:0-3358 GCA_964202645.1 Alphaproteobacteria bacterium
AGCTGGGTGTTCCGCACCGACCGCGACGAAGCCCGCGAGCGCGGCACCAAGTACACAGAAGCACGCGGCCGGGTTGAGCCCTTCACCGAAGAGCAGCTGCAGGAATATTCGGACCTCTATGCCGGCGAAGAAGTGCGCGGCGCCACTCCGCGTTACTGGGAAGACGTCAATGTCGGCGACGTGCTGCCGCGCATGGTCAAGGGCCCGATGACGGTCACCGGCTTCATCTGCTACGCACAGGGCTGGGGCGGGCTTTACATCCGCGCCAACAAGCTGGCGTGGAAGATGCAGCAGGCCCACCCGGGCCTTGGTATCAAGAATCGCTTCAATGTGCCTGATTGCCCTGAGCGGGTGCATTGGGACGAGGCCTTCGCCCTCGAAGTCGGCGCGCCGGGTGCGTACGATTACGGCCCAGAGCGCAATTCGTGGCTGACCCACCACATGACCAACTGGATTGGCGATGATGGTTTCCTGCACAAGACCAATTGCCAGATCCGTCGCCACAATCCGGACGGCGATGTGCTGTTCATCGACGGCACCGTGACGAAGAAGTTCGAAGAGAACGGCAAGAAGTACATTGAAGTCGAGCAGAAGGCGACGACCCATCGTGGCGAGCTTTCGGCATTCGGCACTTCGGTGGCGCAGCTGCCGAGCAAAGCCTGATCCTTCAAGCCCCTCCCCTCACGGGGAGGGGCTTGCTACAAGCAATCGATGAAGGATTCCTCCTCCTATTCCGGCCCACTCGCCGGCATCCGCGTGCTTGATTTCACGCGTGTACTCGCCGGGCCTGCTGCCAGCTTGGCGCTGGCTGATCTGGGCGCGGAAGTGTTCAAGATCGAGCCGCCGGGCATTGGCGACGAAACGCGCGGGTTTCCGCCCGTACGCGATGGCGAGAGCCACTATTTTCTGGCGATCAATCGCGGCAAGAAAAGCATTGTCGTTGACCTGAAAGCACCTGAAGGGCTCGCGCTGGTCAAGGACCTCGCTGCCAAGTGCGACGTGGTGGTCGAGAACTACCGGCCGGGCGTGATGGACCGGCTGGGGCTGGGCTACGATATGCTTGCGGCGATCAATCCCGCGCTGATTTACTGCTCGATCTCTGGCTATGGCCAGACCGGGCCGCTGAAGGACAATCCCAGCTTTGATATCGTGCTACAGGCGATGTCTGGCGCTTTCTCTTTGAATGGCGAGCCTGGGCGGCTGCCGACCAAGCTGGGGCTGCCGATGGGCGATCTGGCCGGTGGCATCAACGGGCCGATAGCGATCCTGGGCGCGCTGTTCGAGCGCACCCGCACGGGGCGGGGGCGCTTCATCGATATCAGTCTGGTCGACGGGCTTCAAAGCATGCTCGGCTATTTCGCGCAGCTTGCTTTCTTCACTGGCAAGGACCCTGAGCCAACCGGTTCGCAGCACCAGTATCTCGTCCCGTACGGCACTTTTGCCGCCGCCGATGGCGCGATTGTCATTGCCTGCCTGACGCCTTCTTTCTGGGGCAAGATCTGCGAGGCCATCGAACGCCCGGAGCTGACTGGTGATCCACGCTACGACAGCCTTGAGAAGCGCCGCGACGCCCGCGAGGACGTGAATGCAATCGTGACCGAGTTCACCAGTGCCCGCACGGTCGCCCAGCTGACCGCGATTTTTACCGCCCACGAAGTGCCGCATGCGCCGATCCTGAAAGTGCTCGAAGCGCTGGACACACCGCAGACCCGCCACCGTGAGATGGTGGTGGAAGTGGAACACGCAGCCCTGGGCAAAATCCCTATCGTCAACCGCCCGTTCAAATTCGACGAGCCCATGCCGCCGCCCGCCGCGCCGCCGGTGCTGGGGCAGCACACCGACGCGATTCTCGCCGATGTGCTGGAGCTTTCAGACGAGCGGATTGCCGCGTTGCGCGCCGCCGGCGTCATTGCCTGACCAGTCTGGCAGCTACTTCGGTTCCGGGAAGCCCAGTCTTGGCACGCTCATTTCCATGAAGTCCGCCAGATTGCGGTGCAGGTTGATGACTTTCTGCTCCTGATGCGGATTGGGCATGGGGCCCCGGAAGCCGCTGCTCTTCATTCCCTTCTGGACGAATTCCATGTTGGAGAAGTCCTGCGCCAGCACCGAGCCCCAGTTCTCGCCGGTTGCTTCGGCATAGACCCATTCTGTCTTCGGCTCCTCGCCTTCGGGGAAGCGTTCGAGCGCATAGCTCTCGAAAATGCACTTGTTGGGATCGTCGCCATAAGGCCGCACGCGATAGCACAGCGCGAATGTCACCCCGTGGAGGATGTTCTGGTTGGGGAACAGGCCCCAGGCAAGGCCAGTCTCCTTCATAACGTCCTCGGGGATATCCGGCCAGATCACCCCGCGTTCGGCATCCGCTTCCTTGGCGATCTTGAGCCAGTAAGCGATGCAGTCCTGCGCGCTGGTGCCTTCGGGCAGTTCATGCTGCAGCCGGCTGGCGGCCTTGACAAGGCTTTCGGTAGAGGCGGTGAAATTAACCGTCTCGTAGTTCTCGCGGATCAGTTCATAGGTCGAGATGCGCGGGTCGTCGCCTTTGCCGGCGCGGGTAGTGCCGGCGCTTTCGTTCATCCTGAAATTGTCGTCGCGGGTGTCGTAACTCGAAACCGAATGCAGGCCATACTGCTTCGAAAGAGCATAAAAGTCGCCATAGGCAAGCAGCTGGGTGTGCGTTCCGGCTACGTGATAGGGCTCGAGGAAGGCCTCGATCGCGGTCTTCCAGTTGCACGGATAGATCGCCCACTGGCGCCACTTGTAGCGCATCTTGTCGAGCTCATAGGCACCCAGCACTTCGCCTGCGCGGCCCATCCATTCCTTCAGCGAGATGCAGTCCGGGTCCATGTTAATGTAGATGTAGCCGCCCCAGGTATCGACCTTGACGTCTGACAGGCAAGTCAGCTCTGGCGTGAGGCCGCCCTTCCAGTCCTGCGGATCGAGGATGTAGGTGTTCTGGCCGTCTGTATTGAAGGTCCAGCCGTGGAAGCCGCAGACGAAGTTTTTGCGGTTGCTTCCACGCACCGAATGCACCTTTCCGGGCAGCATGTCGGGTACCGAGACGAGCTGGCGGCCGCGATGCGGGCAGACATTGTGGAAGGCCTTGAGCACGCCTTCGGTGTTGCGCAGGACGATGATCGATTCGTCGGCGACATTGTAGGTCATCCAGTCGCCGGGATTGGCGAGGTCGGTCTCGCGCTCGACCATCTGCCAGACCCTGGGCCACAGCAGCTGCTTTTCCTTCTGGACATAGTCGTGGCTGAGGAAAGCCTCGGTCGGATAGGTGACCTGCTTCTCGTCATCCATGTCCTTCGCGGTGATGTTTTCGGGCCTGAAGGTCTCGGGCTTGTTCACAGGCAGT
>CAXNKI010000291.1:0-3357 GCA_964202645.1 Alphaproteobacteria bacterium
CTGCGCGAGGCGTGAGACTGTATGTGCGGGCCTCCCGGTCCTTGCGGAGGAGGCCAAGTTCGACGAGACTGGAGAGCAATTCAGACGTGCTCGACTGCGGCCGATCATAGCGGCGCACGATGTCCATCACGGTCGCATCGCGATGCGCATCATCGAAGTATTCGAGAACTTCGACCACGCGCCGCGCGATTTTTGCCTTGTTTGACGATGCCGGGCGATTGGCCATGGCACTTCTCTCCATTATTTTTTGTTGGTTGAAGCGAAAATGCGACGATCCAGGGAATTGTCAAGTTGAAATGAGGTGCATTCCGTTATTCCTTACCTTCCTTAGGAGTTAGTGCAGATCTCCACGCCAAGGCAAGACAAAGTTGATGGAACGTGGCAATCCCGCGCCAGGAGTTATGTGAGTGAGTACGTGATGACCGAGGTTGCGCTGACTATTGATGCGCGCCGCCTGTGGGCCGGCGAGCAAGCCATCCGGCAGGCGCTAGCTTTCGTTGACCTTGATGCGACCCGGGAATGGCCTGAAGACGTGGTTTTGCCGCCCTGTCCGGTGATCGGCCTGGGATCGCCGGAGCATCCGCTTGCCGGTAAGCTCGATGCCGTGGTGGAGCCACCGGTGAGCACCGCAACCTTGATCCGCCAGGTGCTGGACAAACCGTACGCAGCTGCTGTTTCAGTGCAACTGCTGCGTTTGCTCCCCGGTCTGGAAACCGGGCCCGCTTTGATAGCAGAATCGTTGGCCTATGGCCTGCTTCAGGGCAGCGCCGAATATCATGGCTGGCACGCCGGCCAACTGGCAGGTGAGCCCACAGACTCGCCCGGACGCATCGCGCTTGCTCGAGCCGGCTCGCAGCTGACGATCACACTCGACCGCGCGGAGCATGGCAATGCCATCGATAGGGCCATGCGCGATGACTTGCGTGAAGCCTTTGCCACTGCGGCGCTGGATACTGGCATTGAAAGACTGGTGCTATGCGCGAACGGGCGAAGCTTCAGCCTGGGAGCGGACCTGACCGAATTCGGCACGACCCGTGATCCGGCCAGCGCCCATGCGATCAGGATGCACACGCTACCCGCGCCGATGATCGCGGCCTGCACAGCGCGGCTCGAGGCAAGGGTTCAGGGTGCCTGCGTCGGTGCGGGTCTGGAAATAGTGGCCTGGTCGCGGCGGATTGTGGCTGCCCCCGATGCCTGGTTTCAATTGCCCGAGCTCGCCATGGGCTTATTGCCGGGGGCAGGGGGCTGCGTTTCGATCAGCCGGCGAATTGGCCGGCAGCGCACCGCACTGATGTTGCTCTCAAGCAAGCGCATCCCCGCCCGCGTTGCCCTGGACTGGGGCTTGATTGATGCCATTGAAGGCAATCTTGCCGCCGATCAGTGTGAGCGCGACGTCGGCTGAGGTCAGCCGCTCTCGCGCTGATTGCCATGGCCGATCGAGCAGGAGCAGATCGGCCGGGCCGCCAACCACGAAGCAGCGTTGACGCGCCAGATCGTCAGGATCGGCAAGAAAGAGCGCCAGAGCGGCTTCAGGGGTGAGCGCTTCGGCGGGTCCAAAGCTGTGCCCGTCCGAGGTTTGCCGCTCGACGGCAGCGCGCATTGCGGCCCAGGGATCTGCGCTAGCGAACGGGGCGTCGCTGCCACCGGCGAGGGCAATGCCGGAAGCGGCAAGGCTGGCCAAGCGATAGAGATCGCCCTGGTGACGCGCTTCAACATCTCGCTGGTAGGCATCGCCGCGCTCGGCCACGAAATGTGGTTGTACGCAGACCGCGAGTCCAAGCGCGGCGATCCGCGTCAACAGATCGGGCGGGACAATCGAGGCATGTTCGATGCGGTCACCGCGTCGCACTCCAGCGCTTTCCAGCGCCGCTAGCGCGAATACCAGTTCGACCTCGGTTACGCAGTGGATGGCGACCGCGCGGCCTTGTCCGTGCGCCGCCGTGATGAAGTCGGCAGTCTCATCGAACGGGGGCAGGGCGGCTTCGTGCAGATGCAGCTTGGCCGGCCCAAGCTGCCAAAGGTCAGGCGTGGCCTCTGCCAGTGCCAGACTGCCGGCCAGCATGGCCGTCTGTAGCAGACTTCCGGATCGACGCTGCGCGGCAAAATGTGCCGCTATTGCCGGATCATTGCGCGGCGACATGTCGGTGATTCCGGTCAGGCCACAGGCCGCAAGCTCGGCGGATAAGGCCGTGAAATCAGGAGGCTGGCTTGCGAGGACGCGCTGAAGCCACTGGTCTTCATCAAACAGACGTCCGGTAAACCGTCCACCCTCACGGTCCAGCCCCGGAGGCGGTTCGGCGCGGGCAAGCAGCTCGGCGAGTGCAGGGGAGTTGAGCAGCCACATCCGGCCCGAGCGATGCTGGAGGCGCAGCGGCCGGTCCGGCACCAGTCGGTCAAGTGCAGCGGAATCTGGTAGGCCCATAACGCTTTCATGATAACCGATAGCGCGCAGCCAGCCGGAACCTGGTTGGGCGGCAAGCCGCGTGGCCAGTGCTTCAGGGGTCTCCACTTCGGGCGGTCCGCACCAGACCGATTGCGCGCGCACTGCCAGACCGGCAAGGTGAATGTGATGGTCGTGGAGGCCGGGGAGCAGGGCGCAGCCGTGTGCATTGATGGTGTCAGGAGCTCCGGTGTGGCTTGCGAAGGACCTGATCTCCACTATCCGTCCGCCTGCGATCAGAACGTCCGCAAGGCCATGCCCCCAAACTTCGGCACCCCGGATCAGCATGGGGCAAACCAGACGTTGGTATCAGCTCCCAGTTCTCGCAAATCCGCCAGCATTGGCCGGCGAGCGCACTTGGGGAATGGCAGGCCATTCGCCGCGTTCCAGGCTTTGAGTTCCCGGGCCAGCGCGGCCGGATCGTGCTCGCGCTCCTCGCGCAGCGCCATGGCGGCGATTGCAGTCATCGACAGACCGATGCGGCAAGCTTGGCCCCTTGAATAGGCCCGCCAACCAGCGAGAGCTGCCGTAATGCCAGTCAGCGGATCAGGCAGGGCATCGCCGACATAGCCGACCTCGCCGGGAACATCAGCCATGGCCTGCGTGAGCCCCGCCGCGACGCCGCAATCGTTGCCAATGCCTGCCCAGCCCGCCGCTTCGCCGCTGGCGCCGTGGCCGGTAACGCTCAGCCAGACGAGACCTGGAACTTCACGCACCAACGCGTCAGCGTCGATGCCGAGGTGCTTTAGCGCGCGAACCCGCGAGCTTTCGATGACAAAATCGGCGCTGCGGATCAGCGCGATCAGTGCTGCCTTTTCCACATCGCTGGCAAAATCGAGGAGCACGCTGGCCTTGCCCTGATTGATCAGACCGAAAGTTGCCGGATCATCCCGGCGGATCAGGTCCGGCCGGGTAAG
>CAXNKI010000292.1:0-3350 GCA_964202645.1 Alphaproteobacteria bacterium
GAGCGGGCGAGCTTGAACAGCCGCGCGGGCTTGAATCTCGCATCATCGCCGAAGATTTCCGGGTCGGGAACGAAAGTCACAGTGGTGCCGCGCCGGTTGGGCGTGCCGCCCAGCGACTTCAGCGGGCCGGTGGGCAGGCCCTTCGAGAACTCCTGCGCCCAAAGCTCCTTGTTGCGCGCCACCTCGATGCGGGTGAGGGTGGAGAGCGCGTTGACTACGCTGACGCCCACGCCGTGGAGGCCGCCGCTGGTGGCATAGGCCTTGCCCGAAAACTTGCCGCCCGAATGCAGCGTGGTGAGGATCACCTCGAGCGCTGACTTGCCGGGATACTTGGGATGCTCATCGACCGGGATGCCGCGTCCGTTGTCGCTGATTGTCAGGCGGTTGCCTTCGTCGAGTGTCACTTCGATGCGATTGGCGTGTCCAGCCACCGCCTCGTCCATCGCATTGTCGAGCACTTCGGCAGCGAGGTGGTGCAGCGCGCGCTCATCCGTGCCGCCGACATACATGCCGGGCCGGCGGCGGACGGGCTCCAGCCCCTCGAGCACTTCGATAGCGCTGCCGTCGTAGGCGTCGCCATTGCTGGCGGGGAGTTTTTCGAACAGGTCGTCTGCGGGTTTGCTTGCCATGCCTGTGGCTATAGGAGGCGCGGAGTCAGCGCGGCAAGCGGGGTTTCCCGGTTATCGTCAGTCCGCAAACCGAGCAGGGGCCGCGCTGACCACGTCGACGCCGCCGGCGCGCACCTGCCGCACTTCCAGCGCGCGCTCGATCGCGCCATTGCCGCGGAAGCGGAAAGCGCCGTCGAGGCCGAGGTAGCCGTCCTTGTCAAACAGCCGCGCAGTGGGGAACACTGTGCCCGGCCGCCATTCGCGCGCGACTTTCAGCGTGAGCAGGACCGAATCGTATCCCAGTGTGGCAATGCGATAGGGCGCGGCGCCAAAGCGGTTGCGATAGCTGTCGGTGAACTGGCGCCAGCGCTGGTCGGATACTGCTGCATACCAGGCCCCTGCCAGCGCAGGCGCGGCCGAGACCGCGCTTTCCCCGCTCCACAGCTCGGTGCCCAGGATCTGCGCGACAGAGCCGTTGCCCGCCTTGATCAGCGGTCCGGCCTGGGCGGACATGCGCCCGCCATCGGCGATCAGCACGCTGTCATAGCCGCCCCGATCGCGCAGGCGCTTGGTGGCAGCGGCGAGGCTGGCGGGGCTGCGGTCATAGCTTTCCATGCCCACCAGAGTTCCGCCCTGTTCGCGCACCGCGGAGGCCAATGCTGCCGAAGCGCGCTGGCCATATTCGCCCGCCGGGATCAGCGCGGCGAAAGCCGAATGACCCTGCGCGCGTGCCCAGGCAACCGTGCGCCCGACTGACTGGCTGGGCAGGCTGCCCATGATCAGCGTGTCGCGCGTCGCGCGGGCCTCGTCGTTCGAATAGGAAATGACCGGAACCCGTGCGGGCCGCGCGGCTGCGGTGATCGCTGGAATGTCGTCGGAGAGCAGCGGGCCAAGGATCAGCTTGTTGCCCTCGGCGATCGCCCGCGCAGCGGCAGACGCGGCGCCGGTCGCGGTGTCATAAGTCGTGATTCGCAGGTTCTGCGCATTGGTGTCGAGCAGCGCCATGGTCGTCGCATTGGCGATCGATTGTCCGGCGGGCGCATTGGGGCCGGTGAGCGGCACCAGCAGCGCAACGCGGTGGCGCGCGGCATCGGTGGGCAGCACGTTGGCGCTCGGCTGTTCAGGAGGCGGGGGCGGGGGCGGTGGCGGAGGCGGCGCCGCGGTCTTGCACGCGGCAAGCAGAGTCACGGTTGCCAGCGTCACCAGCTTCCGCCGGTCGAACTTCTGTGTGAACATGACTTGTCGCTCCCCGTTATGCCGTCCATGCTTTGCGCCATGGATACGCGCATTCAACCCGGCCTCTATATTGTCGCCACGCCGATTGGCAATCTCGGTGATATCACCTTGCGGGCGACCGAGGTGCTGCGTGGCGTGGCTGCGGTGGCCTGTGAAGATACGCGGGTTACCGGCAAATTGTTGCACCATCTTGGCATCAAGCAACGGCTCATCCGCCACGACGACCATGCCAGCGATGCCGACCGCGACGGCTTGCTGGCGCTGGCGCTGCGTGAGCCGGTGGCGCTGACGTGTGATGCGGGAACCCCGCTGATTTCCGATCCGGGATACCGATTGGTCCGCGCGGCGCGCGCCGCTGGAGTTGCCGTGACCAGCCTGCCCGGGCCCAGCGCGGCAATTGTCGCTTTGAGCATGGCGGGTCTGCCGACCGACCGCTTCCTGTTCGCTGGCTTTCTGCCGCCAAAGACCAAGGCGCGCGGCGAGGCGCTGGCGGAGCTTGCGGGGCTGCGCGCGACGCTCGTGTTCTATGAGACCGCGCCGCGCCTTGCGGCGATGCTGGCGGACATTGGCAAACATTTGCCGACTCGCGAACTGGCCGTCGCGCGCGAGTTGACCAAGCTGCACGAGGAGTGCCGCACCGGCAGCGCGGCCGAGCTGATCGCGCACTACGCCGCCCATCCGCCTCGCGGCGAGATCGTCGTGCTGGCCGGGCCGCCGGGCGAAGCGGCAAAGGTGGACTGGGATATCGATGCGCTGCTCCGTGCAGAGCTGACGAAGGCCAAGGCCAGCCAGGCTGCGGGCGCAGTGGCGAAGCTGACCGGGCACGACCGCAAGTCTCTCTACGCCAGGGCGATGGAACTGAAGTGAACAACCGTGCTGAACGCGAAGCCAAGGGCCGGCGAGGCGAATGGCTGGCGGCGTGGTATTTGCGGCTCACTGGCTGGCGCATTCTGGCGCAGCGGGTGAAGTGCCCGCGGGGCGAGGTGGATATCGTAGCGCGCAGAGGCCGGCTCGTTGCTTTTGTCGAAGTCAAATGGCGGCGCTCGGCGCGTGATCTTGACCTTGCAACCGATCACTACCGGATGCGCCGGGTGGCGGCTGCGGCTGAAGCGCTGGCACCGCGTTATTCCGTGGCGGGCGACGATCTGCGCATCGACGTGTTGCTGCTCTCGCCCGGAAAATGGCCGCGCCGGATCGCCAATGCATGGCAATCCGGCGCGTAGTTTGAAGAGTTTTGGGCCGGATCGTCCATGCATGGCAATCCGGCGCGTAAACCTGATCAGTGGCTGGCGGGCTTGGTTTCGCCTTCGTGGTGATCGCCTGCGTGATGGCCATCGCCGGGCTTCGGGGCGGGATGTTCGACTGGGGCTGCAGGCGGATTGGCGAGCGCGGAGCCGGCAAGGCCGAGAGCGGCGAGTGAGCAGGCAAGGGCGGGCAGAAGAGCTTTGCGCATGGAGGTTCCTTTGCCGTGATCCCGGGAGTGGGCAGGCAGATTTCTAGTCGCCA
>CAXNKI010000293.1:0-3333 GCA_964202645.1 Alphaproteobacteria bacterium
ACGGCGATCACCGTCAGGCCTTACCGGACGGCGATCACCCTCGGGCCTTGCCGGACGGCGATCAGCATCCGAGCGGACCCCGGCAATGCGTTCTTCATGCGCCAGCGGATTGTGCACCGGACCAGTGCTGCGCGGCGCCCATTCCTTGCGGATGTGCTCGTTGCGCGCGTGCTGGTCGCGGCTCTGGCCATCGCGGGACTGGCCGCCATTGCTGCGGTTGTTGTTCGGGCGGCCCTGAGCCCCGCGACCACCACCGCCGAAGCGGCCCTTGCGGTCACGCTCGTCGCGCCGGGCATCCTGCTCGAGTTCGGCGGGCTTGCGGGTCGGCGCGGGCAGCCGGGCAGCTTCCTTCTGGAAATCATCAGGCAGCGATTGCGGCATAAGCTTGACGCCGGTCAGCTTCTCGATGTCCTTGAGGTAAGGCTTTTCATCGGGTGCGACGAAGCTGATCGAAGTGCCATCGGCGCCTGCACGCGCCGTGCGGCCGATGCGGTGGACATATTGTTCGGCCACGTTGGGCATCTCGAAGTTGTACACGTGGCTGACGCCCGAAACGTCGATGCCGCGTGCAGCAATATCGGTCGCTACCAGCACCGGCGTGGTGCCCTTGCGGAAAGCGAGCAGTGCGGCGGTGCGCTGCGCCTGGCTCTTGTTGCCATGGATCGCGGCAGCATTGACGCCGGCGGTGACCAGATGGCGCACGACGCGGTCCGCGCCGTGCTTGGTACGGGTGAACACCAGCGCGCGCTCAACCGAATTGTCGGCAAGCCCGGCGCGCAGCTTGATGCTGAGCAGCGCCTGCTTTTCGGCCTGGTTGATGTGGATGACGAACTGGTCGACCCGCTCGGCAGTGGTCGCCTGCGGGGCAACTTCCACGCGCACCGGATCATTGATGAACTGGCGGCCGAGATCGGCAATCGCCTTTGGCATGGTTGCCGAGAAGAACAGGCTCTGGCGCTCCTTGGGGAGCATGTTGGCAACGCGCTTCAAGGGCACGATGAAGCCAAGGTCCATCATCTGGTCGGCCTCGTCGAGCACGAAAATCTCGACATTGCGCAAAGTCAGCGCACGCTGGTCGATCAGATCAAGCAAGCGGCCCGGGGTGGCGACGAGAATGTCAACGCCGCCGACGAGCGCGCGGGCCTGCTTGCCGACGGGCACGCCGCCGAAAATGCACTGCACCGAGAGATTGAGATACTTGGCATAGCCGCGCATGTTCTCGGCGATCTGAGCAGCCAGTTCGCGCGTCGGCGAAAGCACCAGCATGCGGCACGAGGCGTTCTGACGCGCCTTGGGATCGGCTGCGAGGCGGTGGAGCGAGGGCAGCGAGAAAGCTGCGGTCTTGCCGGTGCCGGTCTGGGCAATGCCCAGCAGGTCGCGGCCCTTGAGCAGCGCCGGAATGGCCTGCTTCTGGATCGGCGTAGGATCGGTGTAGCCCTTGGTTTCGAGCGCACGGACGAGAGGCTCGGCAAGGCCAAGGTCGGAAAAATAAGACATGGGAATTCTTTCAGTATGGGATGCGGGCGCGCGGCAAAATGGCGCGCGCAGGCAAGGGTTCGTTAAATGCGACCCTGCGTGAAGAAGGAAGCTTCAGGCGAAAACGGCGACCGTAAGTCCGGGCTGGCCATGCGTTGAAACGCGGGCCTCACGCTGCCGGGACTGCGGCGGGACAAGACCCGCGCGCCGATTGCTGGAGATGCATCTAGGGTGCATTGCAGCAAAAAGCAAGTTAATTGCGCGGGCCGGTCACTTTCTGCCCATTTGCGCGAAGCGGCCTGCTTCGGTTCGCCCCACGATGTGACCGAACCGGCCAGTTCTTGTCCGGCTTGTTCATCTGCCAGCAAGGTTCACGTGGAATGGCAAAATCCGCAGGGACTGATCGAAGGAGTTATCTGATGCGCATTTTTGCCAACCAGCTCGGAGCACTCATGCTGCTCGCAGCTGTTGCCTTGCCCGCTGCCTCGCTTTCAGCGCAGCCACAGGAGCCCAATATCGTCGTCACCGGCGAACAGCTGCCCGATTTATCCACAATGACCGCTGGCCCCGAAATCAAGGGCGTCATCACGGGTCGTAACGGCGACAAGATGAAAGTCACTGCCGAAGATGGCACCCAGACGCTGATATACCTCAATGAGGCCACCCGCGTGCGGGGCGGCGGCGGGCTGTTCGGCGGTGGTCGCGGCAACCTGACCATAAGCTCTCTGCTTAATGGCATGCCGGTCACCGTGAAGACTCTGCAATCTGGATCGCTGCTCGTGGCCAATCAGGTCAGTTTCAAGAAGAGCGACCTGCGCACCGCGATGATGATCCGCAACGCCACTAACCAGCGCTTCACCGAACAGGCCGCTGCCACCGAAGCACTGCGCGGCCGCATGGCAGACATCGACCAATACAACATCAAGGGCACCACTAACGTCTATTTCGACACTGGCCGCTGGGCGCTCTCCCCCAACGCCCGCGCCGAACTGTGCAACACTGCCGCCTCGGCCGAAGCGACGAACAACGCGCTGATCCTGGTGGTGGGCTACACCGATTCAGTTGGCAGCGAGGAATACAACCAGACCCTCAGCGAACGCCGCGCCAGTGCGGTTATAAACTACCTCCAGCAAGCCTGCCGCTGGAAACCCTTCCGCATGCTCACCCCCACCGGCATGGCCGAAAGCGACCCGCTGGCGGATAATATGACGCCGCAGGGCCGGGCGCAGAACCGGAGGGTTTCGGTGAATGTGCTGGTGAGCAAGGGACTGGACGGGATGTAATACCAAGACTCGTTGATCAAAACCTGTGTGCCCATGTGCGTAGCCCCAAGGTCATGATGCGCCAGGGCTGATCGGCAAGCTTGTTCCAGGCAAAGCAGCAGTGATCGACGACATCGTCGTAGGATTTGAAGATGCGGTTCGACAGCCAGTTGTCGCGCATGAACTGCCATACGTTCTCGACCGGATTGAGCTCCGGGCATCTGGGTGGCAGCGGCATGAGCGTGATGTTGGGGGGCACGGCCAGTTCGGCCGAGCCGTGCCATCCGGCCTGATCGAGCAAGACGACGGCGTGCGCGCCGGGCGCGACGTGGAAGGCGATCTCCTCGAGATGCATGCTCATCGCCTCGCTGTTGCACCGGGGCATGACGATGCCCGCAGCCTTGCCTTCAGCGGGACAGATCGCCCCAAATATCCACGCCGAGGAGCGGCGCTGATCCTTCGGCGCACAGGGGCGGGTGCCACGCCTTGCCCAGCGGCGGGTGAGCTTGGTCTGCTGGCCGATACGGGCTTCATCCTGCCACCACAGCTCTACAGGCGTTCCTTTCGGAAGCCTGCGGGTGATTTGCGCCAGACG
>CAXNKI010000294.1:0-3319 GCA_964202645.1 Alphaproteobacteria bacterium
CGACGATATCGTCACTGGCGTCGTCTCGTGCCTCGACAACCCGCCGCCCGATGATGGGCTGGAAAAAGCAGGCGGCAGCTTCAAACCGCACCGGCTCTACAACATCGGCAACCACAAGAGCGAACACCTTATGAAGGTCGTCGAGATTCTCGAGGAGCAATGCGGCAAGAAGGCGGAGATCGAATACCTGCCGATGCAGCCAGGCGACGCCCGCCAAAGCTTTGCAGACATTACCGCGATCAGCCGCGACCTCGGCTTTGCGCCGACGACCTCGATTGATGTCGGTGTCCCAAACTTTGTTCGCTGGTACCGGGAATACAACGGGGTCTGACCCTTCCCGCAAACCCCGCCATCCTTCGAGAGGCTCAGGATGGGCGGACTTCGGTTTTGGGCTCCTTTTCCCCAATCCCGCTCAGCCCCGGACCCGATCCGGGGTTGTCGAAGCCCGCGCGCAACGCCATCACCGCTCCATGGCGATTCTCAGCGACAAATGGATCCGGGAGCAAGCGCGCTCCAATGGCATGATCGAACCTTTCGTCGAGGCGCAGCGCCGCGACGGTTGCATCTCCTATGGTCTCTCGTCCTACGGCTATGACGCGCGCGTGGCCGACGAGTTCAAGATTTTCACCAACGTCAATTCGTCAGTTGTGGACCCAAAGAATTTCGACCCCGAAAGCTTCGTCGACCGCAAGACCGACGTCTGCATCAGTCCGCCCAACTCTTTCGCGCTCGCCCGCACGGTCGAATATTTCCGCGTGCCGCGCGATGTGCTGGTGATCTGCCTCGGCAAGAGCACTTATGCGCGCTGTGGCATCATCGTGAACGTCACCCCGCTGGAGCCGGGCTGGGAAGGTCATGTGACGCTGGAGTTTTCCAACACCACGCCACTACCGGCCAAGATCTATGCCAACGAGGGCGCCTGCCAGTTCCTGTTCCTGCAGGGGAACGAGCCGTGCGAAGTGAGCTATGCCGACCGCGCGGGCAAATACATGGGTCAGCAGGGCGTGACCCTGCCCAAGCTCTAGGCATGACCATCGACGACCTCCTCGCCCGTGAGGCAATCCGCGCGCTGATGGCCCGCTGCACCCAAGCGGGGGACAGCCTGCGGGGCGAAGACTATGCGGGCTGTTTCACCGAAGACGGCACCCTTCAAACCGAAATGGCTGGCGGCGGCATGGGTTTGGACTTGCGCGGCCGCGCCGAGATCCTCACCTGGCAGCTAGGCAAGCGCGCACCCGGCGAAGGCATGGGCACCGGCATGGCCGTGCCGCTGAAATTCGCCCGCCACAATCTCACGACCTGCAAGATCGAACTGACCGGCCCGGATAGCGCCACTGCGCGCACCTACTGGTTCGTCAATACCAACATTGGCCCTGATCATTCGGGCGTCTATCGCGATACCTTCCGCCGGGTGGACAGCGAATGGCTGATCGCCGCGCGGCGGGTGAAGACCGAATGGGCAGCGGACAACAGCCTGATGGTGCCGCCGGGGAGCAGGCCGGAGTGAATCAGTCCAGCGCCGCGATAAGCCCGATCGTATCGTGATCCAGCATCGCTGATGAGAACCGCGCCGTATAAGCCGTGTTGATTGCCTCGGGCTGGAATTCCGACGCATTGACCAGGAAAATCGCATAGCCGTTCGCCAGGAACACGCCGAACTGGTGCATGAATTCATCCAAGGAAGGCGCAGCGACGCCGCAGCTGATCAACTCGTCCCGGTAATGCCCCACTAGCGCACGCTCATTCGCCCGGCGCACCGGCACATCGAGCGCGCCGGTCACATGATAGCAAATCTCGTACATCGCCGGGGCAAGGTGCGGCAGTGAGTCGAAGAAGCCGGGCTCGCCGTCGGTGTCGATATAGAGATTGCCGAGGTGGGTATCGCCGTGGATCAGCGGGCTCGGCAGTTGCCTTGCAAAGCGGCCCATGCGCTCTAGCGCGCCGCGCATCCATTCAAGGTCATGGAAGCACACTGAAGCTGCTGCCCCGCGCGCGCTCGACACATAGCCTCGCCAGATATCCGGCACGAGCACGGTATCGAAATAGGTCGAATCGAACACATTGGTCGCCCAGGGGAATGGGCTGGAAGATTGCCAGGTCATCGCATGGTGCCGCGCCAGCTTGGTGAGCCGCCGCGCCACCTGATCGGGCGTCTGCGGGCGCTGCGGATGGCAGAACTCGACGCCGCGCGCGACAAGATCATCCATGATGACGATGCCCTGCTGCGCCGCTTCGCTATACTGCGCAAACCAGCAGCGCGGGAAACGCAGCGGCGTGTGCGGCAACACATCGGCATAGGCATGGACTTCCTGCCCGTGCATGTAATGCATCAGCCGCGAGTGCGGCTCGAACCCGCCTTTGAGGATCACACGCTCTGGGATGCCTGCCGCCCTGCCTGCCGCGTCGAGCTCCAGGGCGATGCGCACTTTGGTGCAGGTGCCGTGGTTCACGTCGATCACTTGCGCGCCAAGCAGGCTCGCTTCGGGATGGCGCGTGCGAAGTGCCGCCTCCAGCCATTCGGTGGTCAATCCGGACAATTCCGTGGGGAGTGAGAGCGCATCATTGCTTGCCATGGCACCCATCCTGCAAGCAGGCTGACGCCAAGGCAAGTCATGCCGATTCGGTCAGGAGAGACGATGCAACCCCACGATTTCGATCCGGGCACCCGGAACCTGCGGCTTGAGCGCGACGGGCCGATCCTGTGGTGCTTCATCGACCGCCCGAAGGCGCGCAACGCGCTTACCCCGGCGATGTATTTCGGCATCAAGAAGGTCGTCCACCACGTCAACGCGCATAAGGAACTGCGCGCGCTGATCATCACCGGCACCGGCGATGTCTTTGCGCCCGGCGGCGATCTGGGCGGGCGCTATGAGGAGGGCGACACGCCGGTTCCTGCTGGCCTCGCATACGAAATCCTGCCTTTCGTCACCATCCGCGAAAGCCAGGCGCCGGTGATCGCGGCGGTCAATGGCATCTGCCAGGCAGGCGGCCTGCTGATTTCCATGCTTGCCGATGTCGCGGTGGTCTCCGAGCGCGCGACTTTCCGCGTGCCCGAACTGCTGCGCGGGATCATTGATGCGACTTATGCGGCGATCCTGCCGATCCATGTCGGCATGGCACAGGCGCGCGACTTGCTGCTTTCGGCGAAGAAGATCGATGCTGCCGAGGCGCTGCGCATCGGGCTTGTCTCGCGGATGGTGCCGCATGACGATCTGATGGCCGAAGCGCGCAAGGCCGCCGTCGAGATACTGCAAACCGCGCCCGAATGCCGCGCCCACGTCAAGCGCATGCTCAACCAGCAATATGCCCGGATCGACTA
>CAXNKI010000295.1:0-3308 GCA_964202645.1 Alphaproteobacteria bacterium
AACGGTCTACCGCAGCCGCAACAGGCGCCGCATTTTGCGCCAGGGCAAACCCCGGTGTCAGCAACAGCGCCAATGCACTTGCCGGCTTTCTGACCATCCTGCCTGCCGCGCGGGCAAATTCGCCTGGTGTCATCGTCTTATGAACTCACTCTAACGTTGCAGCCGCAAAAGACTGCCCCCTCGTGCCACAAGGCAAAGGCCGGGGCGAACCCCGTCATGTCACCTTCTGGCGCGGCCTATACGCGCGCTTGCGAGCCACCTCAAGCGCCTCTAGGGGATATTTTTTCCGTGGTGGAAAAGCCCTACCATGAAAGCGTTTGTGCGACTCACAAGGATGCCCCCGACCATGCTGGAAGAAGATGTGATCGCCGAATTTCGCAGCTGCGATGCGCTGCTCGAAGGACACTTCCTGCTCTCCTCGGGCCGTCACAGCGGCCACTACCTGCAATGCGCCCGCGTGCTGATGGACCCGATGCGCGCCTCGCGGCTTGCCGAGGCGCTGGTGCAGACCCTGCCCAGACCTTTGCGCAAGCAGATTGCCAAAGTGGTTTCGCCGGCCATGGGCGGGCTGATCATCGGCCATGAAATGGGGCGCGCGCTGGGCACCGAGGCAATCTTTGTCGAACGCCCCGAAGGTACGTTCGGACTGCGCCGCGGCTTCACCATTGCGCCGGGCGAAGAAATCCTGCTGGTCGAGGACGTCGTCACCACCGGACTTTCCTCGCGCGAAGCGATCGCGGCGGTGGAAGCGGCGGGCGGCAAAGTGGTTGCGGCGGCGGCACTGATCGATCGTTCGGGCGGCACCGTCGATCTCGGATTGCCTTTCTATCCGCTGCTAGCGTTGAATTTTCCGACTTATGCCGCCGATGAAGTGCCGGCCGAACTCGCCGCGATCCCGGCGATCAAGCCAGGCAGCAGGGCCAAGCCGTGACCGCCAACACGCTAAGATTAGGCGTCAACATCGATCACGTTGCGACGATCCGCAACGCGCGCGGCGGGGATCATCCCGATCCGGTTCGCGCTGCCGAGATCGTCGCGGCGGCAGGCGGCGACGGCATCACCTGCCATTTGCGCGAAGACCGCCGCCATATCCGCGATGAGGACATCGCCCGGATCCAGGCCGCGACCGGACTGCCGCTGAATTTCGAAATGGCAGCGACCGACGAGATGCTGGAGATCGCGTTGCGCCATAAACCGCATGCCGCCTGCATCGTGCCAGAACGTCGTGAGGAACGCACCACTGAAGGCGGGCTCGATGCCGCCGGCCAGCACAACCGCATCGCCCCGATCGTGTCGCGACTGCTTGACGCCGGTATCCGCGTCAGCCTGTTCATCGGCCCCGACCCGCGCCAGATCGAAGCCGCAATGCGTCTCGGTGCGCCGGTGGTCGAGCTGCACACCGGCGATTATGCCCATGCTGAAGGCGAAGCCCGCGCAGTGCAACTGAAGCGCCTTGCCGATATGGCGGCACTGGCTGCAAAGAATGGCATCGAGCCGCATGCCGGGCACGGGCTGACGTTTGACAATGTCCAGCCCGTCGCCGCTATCCCACAGCTCGCCGAGCTCAACATCGGGCACTACCTGATCGGCGAGGCGATCTTCTGCGGTCTGGAGGCGAGCATCCGCCGGATGCGCGAACTGATGGACGCGGCGCGCCCATGATCGTCGCCATCGGCTCCGACCTGTGCAACATCGAGCGCATCCAGGGCTCGCTCGACCGCTTTGGCGAGCGCTTTGAACTGCGCGTTTTCACCGAAGTTGAGCGGGCCAAGGCAGCCAAGCGTCCGTTCACCAAGGCCGGAACCCTTGCCAAGCGCTTTGCCGCCAAGGAGGCGTTCTCGAAGGCGGTCGGCACCGGCTTCAAGGCAGGCGTGTTCATGAAAGACATCGGCGTCGTGAACATGAAAAGCGGCGCGCCGACGCTGGCGCTGACCGGCGGCGCGGCTGCGCGGCTTGCTGCGATCACTCCGGACGGCCATGAGGCCGTGGTTCACCTGACGCTCACCGACGACCATCCATGGGCGCAGGCATTCGTCATTATCGAGGCGCGGCCGCTGTGACTGACCAGATTGATATGCACGCCGAGCCCCGGACCGAGACCAAGAAAGTCGACTGGCTAGGCGAACTGCGCGGCCTGGCGCTGATGCTGCTCGCGGTGCTCGGCTTCCATTCGTTCATCGCCAAGCCGTTCTACATCCCTTCGGAATCGATGATGCCCAATCTGCTGGTCGGCGACCGGCTGGTGGTGAGCAAGTATCCCTTTGGCTGGAACTGGTCCTCGGTCTCGTTCCATCTGGCTCCGCGCGGCACCTGGCGGCTGCTGGGCAGCACGCCCGAATACGGCGATATCGTCATCGTCGTGCCGAAGAACCGCAACGAGGACCTGATCAAACGTGTCGTCGCGTTGCCCGGCGACCGGATCGCGCTCGCAAACGGCCAGATCGTGCTCAACGGCAAGCCAGTCCCCCAGTCGGTCGAGCCGCCGCTGGAGCTAGCCGTCGATGCCAACACCAAATGCGATGCGGCAGTCTATCCCGGCGCATATGCGCGCAAGCCTTCCGGCAAGGACGTCTGCGTGCTGCCAATGCTCACCGAAACCCTGCCCAATGGCGCGACCTACCGGATCATCGACATCGCCGACCGGGCCAGCGACCGGATGGACGAGATCACCGTGCCCGCAGGCCATGTCTTCCTGATGGGCGACAACCGCGACGATTCTGCCGACAGCCGGTTTTCGATCGAAGAAAACGGCCTGGGCGGGCCGGTTCCGCTGAGCAGCGTCGGCGGGCGGGCGGAATTCGTCACGTTCTCGTTCGATGGCAGCGAAAGCTGGAATCCGCTCTCGTGGTGGAGCGCGCTGCGCACCGGCCGCGCCTGGCAATCGCTGCGCCCGGCGCTGGCGGCCAAAGCTGCGCGCTGAATTTGACCAGCCTCTGCGAAAATGCCGCTGCCATGCGCCTCTGCCTGCCTTCGGGAGGGGTTCTTCTTGGCCTCGACCTTGGCACCAAGACCATCGGCACGGCGTTCTGCGATGCCGGCTGGCGCTTTGCCTCGCCGGGCAAGACCCTGCCGCGCGGCAAGTTCACGGCAGACAAGGCGCACATCGCCGGGCTGATCGCCGAGCGCAAGGTGCAGGGCCTGGTGATCGGCTTGCCGCGCAATATGGATGGCAGCGAAGGCCCGCGCGCGCAATCGAGCCGCGCCTATGCGCGCAATCTGGCCGACCTCGATCTGCCAATCCTGATGTGGGACGAGCGCCTGTCAACCGCCAGCGCCGAAGCTGCTCTGATCGCGCAGGACATCAGCCG
>CAXNKI010000296.1:0-3305 GCA_964202645.1 Alphaproteobacteria bacterium
AAGGGGTTCCTGCGCGGCGAAATGCCAGTCGCGGGAGATCGCGGCTTTGGCGCGCTGACCAGCTGGACGCCGACGAAGCCAGTGATCGCGGCAGTTGACGGCTTCGCCTACGCCGGCGGCATGGAGCTGGCGCTGGCCTGCGATCTGATCGTCGCCAATGTGAACGCCAAGTTCGGCATTCCCGAGGCCAAGCGCGGTCTGGTCGCGGCCGGCGGCGGAGTTATCCAGTTGCCGCGTCTGCTGCCGCGCCCGTTGGCGATGGAGCTGGCGCTGACTGGCGATCCGATCACTGCGCAGCGCGCCTACGACCTGGGCCTGGTCAACCGGCTGACCGAAGGGCCGGCAATCGTGGGCGCGCGTGAACTGGCGCGGGCGATTGCGGCGAACGGTCCGCTGGCGGTGATTGCGTCCAAAGGTATCATCCGCGATTCATGGCTGTGGACCGAAGAGGAGCAGATGCCGAAGCAGTCGGGCTATATCGGCCACGTCTTCAGCAGCGACGACGCCCGCGAGGGCGCGATGGCCTTTGCCGAGAAGCGCAAGCCTAACTGGCAGGGCAAATAAGCGTCGCGCCACTCTTTCGGCGCAGCAATAAAAAGGCCCGGGTCTCGCGACCCGGGCCTTTCAGTTTGGTGTTAACGACCTCGAGGCGATCAGAATTCGATCCCGAGATCCACGCCGAAGGTGCGCGCAGTCACATAGTTCGCGGTTGTCGCCAGCGGGGTTCCGAGCACGAAAGTCACATCCCGGCGGTTGGTGATGTTCTTGCCCCAGACAGCCAGTTCAGCCTTCACGCCGCCGAGGTCCCAGTTGCGCAAGGAAGCACGGCCATTGACCATCCAGAAGCCCGGCACACTGGCGACCGAGGCGTTTGAGCGATCGGCATAGAGGAAACGATTGTTCGAATCGTGGTTCAGCCTGCCGCGGTTCATCGCATCCATGCGGAAGTTCAGCGTCGCATCGCCAAATAGCGGCTGGGTCTCATAGCTCGCATAGACATTGCCGGTCCACTTGGGCCGTGTGGTCGGCCGCAGCGTTCCGCCATTGCCGGCCAACACAAAGGGAGTGACGAAGGGGTATGAAACATCGGTGTATCCAACGTTACCGCCAATCGTCAGCCCGCGCGCCGGCAGGGCCGTGACTTCGAGTTCGAAGCCTTTCGCCCGGACGTTGCCCTGGTCCACGACGTAAGTGCTGAGACTGCCAAGCACTTCATTGCCGGTGGCGGTACCATAGAGCGCGATCAGTGTCGGCAGAACGGTCGCAGCCGATTCGGCTGTGGTTGTGGAGCCAGGCGACTGGAAGTGCTTGTAGTCGACATGGTACACAGCGAGGTTGGTGCGCAGGCGGCGGTCGAGGAAATCGGCCTTCAGGCCAATTTCAAACGAGCTTGCCGTTTCAGGGACAAATTCGATGCCCGCTGTCGAGCCGCCGGACACGAACGAATTCGACCATTTCGCGTAGACCAGTGTATTGTCATTGGGCGTCCAGTTCAGGCCGACCAGGAAGTTAGGCTTGGTGTTCTTGTATTCGGGCGGCACGATTGACGGACGCGGCGAGCCATTGACGTTCCAGCGGAACAGGCTGGTCTTCTTGTCAGCCGTCACACGCGCGCCGCCAACAACCACGAACTGCGGCGAAAGCTTGTATTCAAGCTGTGCATAGGCAGCCAGTGAAGTCGCCTTGTTGAAATAGCGGCCTTCGTTGCCGGGTGGCAGCAGGCCGTTGGCCGGCAAAATGGAGGCGGGAGAGAAGCCGAACGAATAGGTATTGCGCAGGCCCTCCGGCCCGCCCGCCTGGTCGTCAGACTGGAACCACATCGCACCAAGCGTGGCGTTCAGCTTGTCCGACGCGTAGTTGACCTGCAGCTCGTTGCTCCATTGCTCGCCAACCGAGCTGGCTTGCGAAGCAATCGCCAAGACCCGACCTCCCACCAGCGGGTTCGTTACACCGGCCGAGATACCTCCCAAGATGGCTGCTTGGGTAGCGGCCGGGAAAGTGAAGAAGCCCGGCACGGACGAGGCAGCAAAGAGAAACGCGAGTGCATTGGCCGCCGGTTGGGTGAAGGTGAGGCTGCTGACGCCATCGATCGACGATGCGGCAAAGACATAGGACTTGCGGAAGGCAAGAATGTTCTTGACCGTGATGCTGTCGCTCGGCTGCCAGGTGGCAGTCATGCTGTGGCCCTGAATGCGCTGTTCACGCGGGATGACCCAGCCGTTGGAAACAACATCCGGGCGCTTGCCATCGGCCTGAAGGTAGGTCGGCTGGCTGGTGTAGAGCGCCGTGAGGACGCCGCCGGCGAGGCCGCCGCCCAGCGCGCGGTCCCAACCGATGAAGCCATTGCCTTCGGGTGAGCCGTTGTCGTCAGTGCGATCGAACTTGTAGACGATCTTGAAATCGTCGCTCGGTTCGAACTTCACGGCGGCGAAAAACGAATGCGAATCGACATTGCCGAGATAGTTGGCTGCTTTTGTCCGCTTGGCGAAGCGACGGTCGGTCGACAGGGTGCGATCCCATACCGTGCCGCCAGCGGCGTTGCGGATATCGCCGCGCCGCGAGTTGCGCAGATAGCTGAAATAGGCGCTGAACGGCCCGAATTGAGGGGTCTCGACTGTCGCACGGATGCGATAGGCATCGAGATTTCCGACAGTCCCTTCAAGTTTGACCCGCGCATCGCCGCTGGGGTCGCGGGTGGTGATGCTGACTGCGCCCGCCGTGGCATTGCGGCCGAACAGCGTGCCTTGCGGGCCGCGCAGCACTTCGAGTCGCTGAATATCCGGCAGTTCGAAGATCGAGCCGCGCGGATTGGAAAGATAGACGCCGTCGAGATAGATCGACACCTGCTTGTCCGAACCGGCAACAACGCCGAAGCTGACCTGGCCGCGAATGGTGAAGGCCGGGGTGGAAATACCGCCTGCCGAAGGCCTGACGATGACGCCGGGGGCAACAGCCGAGAGATCGGCAACCGTGGTGATACGGTTTGCCTGCAAGGTTTCTTCAGAGACCGCGGTCACCGCGATCGGCACGTCCTGTACGCTCTGTTCGCGCTTCTGGGCGGTGACGATGATTTCCTCGAGGCCGAAGTTCTCTTCGGCATCCTGCGCCAGCGCCTGGCCGGGCAGGAGGGCAACCGATACGAGCGCAGTGCAGCCGAGCAATGCAAAACGTGTAACCGACTGGTAGTTCATGCTTTCCCTCCCAAAAAATCCGTCAAAACAATCGCCGGGCCTAAACCTTGGACCGGCCAAAACTGCAAACTAAGGGAGGAGGCATTGCTGCTGTGACTGCCCGGCGCATATGTG
>CAXNKI010000297.1:0-3292 GCA_964202645.1 Alphaproteobacteria bacterium
ACCATCGCGCGGAATGCCGACCATGAACAGCACGCCATTGCTGCCACGCCAGCCGGCCAGCCCGTGCCGGTCGACGACGCGCACCGCTCCAAGTGCTGCGGCGACGGCGTCATAGAAGGCAATCGCGCGCTTGATGTCACGGGTGCCTACGCGAGCTCCTGTCAGCATGCATTTCCCTCCGCCAGCTTGCGCCGCGCAAAAGCGCGCGCTTCGGCAGGCTTGATCTTGGCGGTATCGGTGAAATCGAGATCGCCCTGCCCGATGAACAGAACTTTGCGCGGCACTTTGTAGGCCGCTAGCCGTGCCTTGAGGAAGGCGACGACATCGGCCTCGCTCAGGTCGTGGCCCTCGGCACGCACCACGCAGGAGACGACCATTTCGCCCAGCGTTTCGTGCGGCACGCCGGTGGTCTTGCAGACTTTGACCCCGGGGCAGTTGCACAGCGCCCAGTCGACCTCGACCGGCGAGACATTGGCGCCGCCGGTCTTGATGATGTCATTGATCCGCCCCTGGAACACCAGCCGGCCGCGCTCGTCGATGTAGCCGCCGTCACCGGCGCGGTAAAAGCCTTGATCGTCCAGGGCTTCGTCCGAAGGAATGCCGAGATAGCCAATCATCAGCGTCGGGCCTTTCACCGCGATCTCACCGGTCTCTCCGCGCTTCAGCACCGCGCCGCTTTCGGGGTCGACGATGCGCACAGTATTGCCTGGCAGCGCCTCGCCGCTGTTGCCTTTCCAAAGGTCTTCCGGTGAATCGCTGGGGAAGGAGGTCGAGATGGTGAAAGTCTCGGTCGAGCCATAGCTTGCGTGCGGCTCGATCCAGTCGGTCCGGATGCTCTTCTGGGGCCGGCGCAGGTTCTGCCCCGGCTCGAAGAAGCGGAAGCTCGAAAGGTCGGCCTCGTCCCAGCCTTCTGCGGCTTCGAGGCTGGCCCACTGGTGTGGCCAGCAATAGGGCAGGCTGACGCGCTCGGCGGAGATCAATGGAACCGCTTCTGCCGGATCGAAAGTACGCTGCAAGATCAGCGTGCCGCCAATCGCGAATGTAGCGCCTAACGCGATACTGAAGTTGCCCGACCAGAACAGCCCGTTAGGTGCCCAGGTGCGCACGCGGTCCTCGGCGTTCATCGCGTAGATGCGCGGCCAGCGCCAGGACTGGATATTCACCCCCCGGTGCGAATTGACGATCCCTTTCGGCTTGCCCGTCGAGCCCGAGGAAAAGAAGACTAATGCAGGATCGGCAGGCATGACCGCGTCAGCGCGCGCTGAGACCAGCCCGGGATCGACTGCCGCGCCCCGCCCGAGGAAATGCTCCCAGCTCTCGAACGGCGATTCGCCGAACATGACCACGCGCGTCAGATAGGGGAAGCGCCCGATACCGAGCTCGCTGAGCATTTCGGCAAAGTCCTTGCCTGCGACATGGCGCTCGACCAGCAAGGTGGAGACGCCGGAAATATCGATCAGAGCGGCGAGTTCGTCAGGCGTCGAGAAGGTTGACAGACCCACTGCGACGCCGCCGGCCAGGCCGATGCCGTAACAGGCCGATACCCATTCGGGGCGGTTGCTCATCAGAATGCCGATGCGCTCGTCCTTGGCGCTGCCGCAGGCAATCAGTGCGCGGGCGACGGCCTGCGACCGTTCCCACAGATCGCCATAGCTCCAGCTCAACCGCGCGCCGTTCTCGTAAAGCACGAGCGCCTCGCGCGGCCCGAAGCGTGTGGTCACTTCGCGCAGGAAGCGCGGCAGCGTGAGCGCGCCCAGGCCCGGTTCTTCCTCTAGCGGAATGCCGCGCACCACTGCCATTTCTTGCTCGGCCATGTCGATGGCCCCTCCCTCACTGCTTCGGGCTTGTTGACTAACCCGTGCCGTTTGGCGAAGGCTTCAAAGAAGATCAAAGCGGGGATCGGTCCGGATGGCAACCGCAATATCGCTCGGAGAGACTGACCATGGATCGCATCGCGGATTACAGCGGCACATTTCTCAATCACATGGAGGGCAACTACCGGCCCGGCGACCGCGACCTGGCAGTCGAACTCGCCGAAGCTTTGGGTCTCGCGGTTGTGGAAATGCGCTTTACCGAGACCAGTCGCCCACTCTTGGCCGGCCACTTCAATGGCGCAGACCGCGATCCGACCAACAATATCGTCTTTCTGTTCGAAATGCCCGAGGTGCAACACCGGGTCATGGAGCTTCTCGACCGGCGGTTTGAAGAGGACGTGGAGCTGCGCGAAGCGATGCAGGCCTTTCGGGAAGCCACAGCCAGCATGCCGCCGCTGATGTCGCATTTCGGCATCCGCTATGGCAGCGAAGCCGAACAGGCGCGTGTGGTCGAGAAGCTGTCGGGCGGACTGAGCGCAGGTCTTGCCGAACGCGTCACTGTTTGGGAAGTGCCCGCCTACAAGCCTATCGGCGGACTGCCCGATATCCGGCAGGTCTTTGTCACCACCAATGTTCTGTCAATCGGCACGGCCGGCTTTGATCAGGCAATAGAGCTGCAGGCTGTGCGGGGCGAATAGCCGGAAACAGGCGGGTCGCGCCATGCTGCGCTTGCGCCGCTCACTTCGGGTTGGGATGGGCATCGTGAACGGCGTTGATCGCCTGGACGACTTCCTTGGGCAGCGTCACGCCCACCGCGCCAAGATTGACTGAGAGCTGCTCCGCCCGACTCGCGGCCATCAGCACCGAGGCCATGAAGGGCTGCTGGGCGGCAAAAGCCAGCGCCATGTGTGCCGGGGCCAGCCCGTGCTCGCGCGCGATGGTGGTGTAAGCAGATATTGACGCAGCTCGCGCGGGCGATAGCATCCGTGCGGCAAAGGTGGGCGAATGTTCCGAACGACTGCCGGCGATCGCCTGGCCCTCGGCGTATTTGCCGGTCAGCGTTCCCGAAGCCAGCGGGGAGTAGCCGATCAAGCCAAGATTCTCGCGCATCGCCACTTCGGCGAGGCCGATCTCGAACTGACGGTCGAGCAGCGAGTAACCGTTCTGGATGGAGGCTACACGCGGCACGGTCATCAGGTCAGCCATGAACAGATAGCGCATCGCCCCCCATGACGTTTCGTTGCACAGGCCGATCGCGCGGATCTTGCCGAGCGACACCTGTTCAGCGAGCGCCGCAAGGGTCTCCTCGATGCTTGTTTGCCCCTCGCGGTCGGGCAGGTTCGAGAAGCGCTGACGGCCATGGGTCGAGACCGCGCGCTCCGGCCAGTGGACCTGATAAAGGTCGATTACATCGACGTTAAGCCGGCTCAAGCTCGCATCGACAGCCGCGCTGATGTTGGCCCGGTCGAGCCTTCTGT
>CAXNKI010000298.1:0-3282 GCA_964202645.1 Alphaproteobacteria bacterium
AGGCCCGTCGATCCTCCAGCGCATCCGCCAGGACTGCGCCGGGGCCGCCGCCCGGCTGCTGCTGCGCCGCGCGGAATCGGTGGACGAGCCGGGAACCTTGCTGCTGACCGCCCATCCCGCAGTCATCGCCGCCGTGCCGCCGCCATGGCAGGCAGAGCTCACCCGGCGAACCGGCAGGGATATCCGCTGGAATCCCGATCCCGGTCTTGCCCTGCAAGGCGCATTCGCGCAGGCAGTGCCGTCATGAACAAGACCCGCCGCAAATGCCCGGTGTGCGGCAAGCCCGCCGAGCCCGGCCAGCTGCCGTTCTGCTCGAGCCGCTGCCGCGACCGCGATCTCGTCCGATGGCTCGACGACGGCTACGCCATTGCCGGAGACCCGCTTCCGGGCGATACCGATCCCGAGGGTTGAGAATCCGGGGTTGCAAAGCGCTTGCGGCTTCGCCATAGGCGCTGCTCCAACCGCTCGCCGGTCCCTTGAGGACTGCCGCCGCAGCGACGCCCGGGTAGCTCAGTTGGTAGAGCACATGACTGAAAATCATGGTGTCGGTGGTTCGATTCCGCCCCCGGGCACCATTTTGCCATTCACAGCCGTTCACCTTCATCCTTGAAGCCCTTGGGTTTCTGCGGTATTTGGACCATAGAGCGTTCACAGGCGTTCGCTTGGGTTCTCTCACATACCCCCACTGTCGGGGGTAGCTTTGGGGGCATATCGCTGGGGTATCCTCCAAAAGGATCAAAATACCCCCAGCCGCACGGGGATATGTCCATGGCGCTTTCCGATGTAGCTATCCGCAACGCGAAGCCGGGTGGGAAACCTTACAAGCTGTTTGACGGTCGCGGCCTTCACCTTGCGGTTACTCCCGCCGGGGGAAAGCTATGGCGGCTCAAATACCGTGTCGCGGGCAAGGAAAAGCTGCTGTCGCTGGGGGCCTATCCGGCATTGACGCTTGGAACCGCGCGCAAGGCGGCTGACAAGGCGCTGGAGCAACTGGCGGAAGGGAGCGACCCCGCGCTGGAAAAGCGCCGCGCCAAGGCCAAGGCCAAGGCAGGCGCGGGCAACACCTTCGCGGCCATCGCGGCAGAATACGTCGCCAAGCGCAAGGCGGACGGCGACCGCCCCTATTCGCCCGCGACGGCGGCAAAGGTCGAATGGCTGGCGGCGCAATTAAATCCCGCCATCGGGGCAATCCCCGTCGCCACCATCGAGCCGGGCGACATTCTGGCGGCGCTGCGCAAGCTCGAGCGCAAGGGCAATCTGGAAAGCGCCCGGCGGTGCCTGCAATTCGCCTCGCAGGTGTTGCGCTATGCGGTCGCGACGGCGCGCCTCTCCAGCGATCCCAGCCGCGACCTGAAGGGCGCGCTTACCTCGCCGCGTGTGAAACATCACGCGGCGATACTGGAGCCGGCGAAGCTGGGCGGCTTGCTTCGCGCCATCGACGGTTATCAGGGCGACGCGGTAACGCGGCTGGCGCTCCAGCTAGCGCCGCATGTGTTCGTGCGTCCCGGCGAGCTTCGGCAGGCCCGTTGGGAGGAATTGGAACCGGACGCGGCGGTCTGGACCGTCCCGGCTGAGAAAGCCAAAATGCGTCGCCCCCACGCTGTTCCGCTGTCCCGGCAGGCACTTGCCATTCTTGACGCCCTGCGGGCCATCACCGGGGGCGAGGAAGGCTATCGCGGCTATCTGTTCCCATCGCTGCGCACGCGCACGCGGCCCATGTCCGAAAACACTTTGAACGCAGCGCTGCGGCGGATGGGCTATTCGGGCGAGGAAATGACGGCGCACGGCTTCCGGGCAACCGCCTCGACCCTGTTGAACGAATCCGGCAAGTGGACGCCCGACGCCATCGAGCGGGCGCTGGCGCACGGCCATAGCGATGCGGTGCGCGGAGCCTATGCGCGGGGCCAGCATTGGGCCGAACGCGTGGAAATGGCCCAATGGTGGAGCGACTATCTGGACCAGTTGCGCAAGGGTGCGGACATTGTGCCGTTTCCCGATCGCGAGGCTGGTTAAGCCTTTCGTGGCTTGGCGGAAGCCGGGCCGCGCGGTAAGCCCGTCCTTGTGACCGATCCGACCCTCTTTGCCGCTGGTGCGCTGTTCACTCAGGACTATCTCTCAGAGGGCATCGCCAAGACGGCGGCCTATGCGGCGGTCGATACCGTGCAGTTGCGGGAACGGCTGGGAGCGATACTCGCTGGCTTTCCCCATGCCAGCCGCCCCAATGAGGCGACGACCGAGAACGACCTTGTCTGGCCGGTGCTGGCGGCGCTTGGCTGGAGCGACACCCTCACCCAGCAAAACCTATCGGCAAGCGGGCGCGTCGATGTTCCCGATGGCCTGCTGTTCATCGATGCCGCCGCCAAGGCCAAGGCCAATCAGCACCCGGAAGAATGGCTGCGCTATGAATTCGGCGCGGCGGTTATCGAAAGCAAGCGCTGGGGCCGGGCGCTGGACCGGGCGGAAGGCCGCAAGGGCTCTGACCGGGAAACGCCATCGACCCAGCTGCTGCGCTATCTGCGGCGCATCGACGAACTGACCAATGGCGAATTGCGCTGGGGCATCCTGACCAATGGCGCGAAATGGCGGCTCTATTTTTCGGGCGCACGCTCCACCATCGACGACTATCTGGAACTCGACTTTTCCCGGATCATGGGGCTGGATGAAGACCTGCTCGATTCCGGCGTCACACCGCAAGAGCGCGATCATTGGCTGGCGGTCTTCGCCGCCATGTTCTCGCGTTCCGCATTCGAGCGGGCCGCGCATGGTGCACCCAGCTTCCATGACACGGCGCGGCAGGAAGCGGCGTTCTATGAAGAGCGCGTCGCCAAGAGCTTGTCCAATCTGGTGTTTGACCGCCTCTATCCCTCGCTGGGCAAGGCCATCGCCCAGGCCGCGCCCGCCGATGCGCCGCTGGACGAAATCCGGCAAGCAACCCTGATCCTGCTCTATCGCCTGCTGTTCGTGCTCTATGCCGAGGATCGCGGACTGCTGCCGGTGAACGACAAGCGTTTCGATGATTATGCGCTGCGCATCACGCGGCTGGACGTGGGCAGGCGCAAGGATGCTGGCGATACCTTTTCGGTCAAGGCGGCAAACATCTGGGGGCGCTTCGCCAGTCTGGCGAAACTGATCGATGAGGGCGATTCGTCGGTGGGCCTGCCGCCCTACAACGGCGGGCTGTTCGCCGCTCTGGCAACGCCGCTGCTGGGCGCAATCACGCTGGGAGACGATATCATGGCCGATGCCATCGATATTCTCTCGTGGGAGCGGCAGGGCGGCTTG
>CAXNKI010000299.1:0-3275 GCA_964202645.1 Alphaproteobacteria bacterium
CACATTGCGCCCGATGCGCCCGAAACCATTGATCGCAACCTTAGTCGCCATGATAAGAACTCCTGCTAGATGGCTAGTTTTGCTTTGATTTGTGGAATTATTGCCTCGGCGGTAAATCCGAAATGCTTGAACAATGCACTGTCCGGGGCAGACGCGCCAAAGGTGTCGATGCCAATGGCCAGGCCGTCACGGCCGACATATTTGTGCCAGCCCATCGTCGTGCCTGCTTCGATCGAAACCACCAGCAAATCGGCCGGAATCAGATTGTCTTTGTAGTCAGCGTCCTGCGCTTCAAAAAGTTCCCAGCAGGGCATCGAAATCACATCGGCCCCGATGTCCTCGGCTTCCAGCGCTTCGGCAATCTGCACCGCAAGCTGGACTTCGGAGCCTGTCGCCAGCAGCACAACCTGGAGCTCGGCTTCCGAGGAAATCAGCCGGTAAGCGCCGCGCAGGCACAGGTTCTCGTCGTCGTCATCGCGCAACGCAGGCAGGTTCTGCCGTGAAAGCGCGAGCACCGAAGGCCCGTCCTTGCGCCGCAGCGCCAAATCCCAGCACTCTGCGGTTTCCATCGCGTCAGCCGGGCGGAACACCCACAGGTCCGGGATCGCGCGCAGCGACGCGACATGTTCGATCGGTTGGTGGGTCGGACCGTCTTCGCCCAGACCGATACTGTCATGGGTCAACACATAGACGACTTGCGCCTGCTGCAATGCCGACAGGCGGATGGCGTTGCGGCAATAGTCAGAGAACACCAGGAACGTGCCGCCATAGGGGATCACCCCGCCGTGCAGAGCCATGCCGTTCATCGCCGCGGCCATGCCGAACTCGCGGATGCCATAATAGACATAGCGTCCGGCATAGTCCGCCGAACTGAATGGACCAGTGCTACTGGTCTTGGTGTTGTTCGAGCCGGTCAAATCCGCCGAGCCGCCAAGCATCGCAGGAACGGCTGCGGTGAGCACTTGCAGCGCGTTCTCGCTCGACTTGCGGGTGGCGAGTTTGGGCATATCCTCGACCAGCATCGAGCGGTAGGCATCCCAACCCGCAAGCGCCGGCAGGTCGCCCGCCATGCGAGCCGAAAATTCCTTGGCCTTCGAGTCGCTTGCGAGGCGCTTTTGCCAATCGGCATGAGTCTTCGCGCCCTTCGCGCCCAGACCGCGCCAGTCGGACAGAATATCAGCCGGAATCTCGAATGGCGCCGAATTCCAGCCCAGCGCCGTGCGAGTCGCGGCGACTTCGTCGCTGCCCAGTGCGGCACCATGCACATGGTGTGTGCCCTGCTTGTTCGGCGAGCCCATGCCGATCACCGTGCGGCAAGCCACCAGCGACGGGCGACCATCAGCAATCGCGGCTGCGATCGCTCGCGCAATATCGGCCGGATCATGGCCGTCGCAGGCCTCGGTATGCCATCCAGTCGCGGCATAGCGCGCGGGAATGTCCTCGCTGGTGGACAGGCCAGTGTCGCCATCGATGGTGATGCGGTTATCGTCCCACAGCACAATGAGCCCGCCGAGCTGCAAATGCCCGGCAAGCCCGATGGCTTCGTGGTTGATGCCTTCCATCAGGCAGCCATCGCCCGCGACCACGAATGTGCGGTGATCGACCAGCGCGTCGCCATACAGCGCATTCAGGTGGCGCTCGGCCATCGCCATGCCGACCGCCATCGCCAGGCCCTGCCCCAGCGGTCCGGTGGTGCATTCCGCACCTTCGAGGTGGATGTTCTCCGGATGCCCGGCGCATGGGCTGCCCAGCTGCCGGAAATTGCGGATATCGTCCATCGTCGGCGCCGCGTAGCCGGTGAGGTGCAGCAACGAATAGAGCAGCATCGAGCCGTGGCCGGCCGAGAGCACGAAACGGTCGCGATCAGGCCACTTGGGCGCAGCGGGATCAAATTTCAGGAACTGCGAGAACAGCACAGTCGCGACATCGGCCATACCCATCGGCATGCCGGGATGGCCGCTATTAGCGGCCTGGACGGCATCCATTGACAGGGCGCGGATGGCGTTGGCCATGGGGCCCAGACGGGCAGGATCGAGCGACATCGGGAAGGCTCCGGCTGAATCGCCGTAAAAAAGGGACGATTCGATGCCGCTCCCTTTAGGGAGAGGCCGCGCTCCGTCAAGCGCAGCGCCGCTGCAAACAGCCTGCAAGTCCAGAGTCACCATCGTGGAAACGGTGCAAGATTGTGCAGGCAAGACTATGCAGGCAGGCACTTTTGCGATAGACCAACGTCCATGGAGGGGCTTTCTTCAGACGCTGCCTTTGCGCGGATCAACGCGGCACTCGACCGGATCGAGGCCGCTGCCTCTGCTGCTCGTCCGGTGGGCGATGAAGCACTTGCCGCTCGCCACGAACATCTGCGCGCCGCCGTCGCCGATTCGCTGCGCGCAATGGATCAGCTGATTAATGGCGCAGCGCCATGAGCAACGTCACCCTCTCGATCAGCGGACGCAGTTATACGGTGGCTTGCGCCGAGGGCGAGGAAAGCCATGTGCTGGGCCTTGGCGCACTGATTGACCGCAAGCTGGCCACCATGGGCGACATGACGGGCCAGGCAGAAACCCGCACGCTGCTGTTTGCCTCGCTACTGCTCGCCGACGAATTGCACGAAGCGAACACTGGCAGCAGGCAAGCCGCGCAAGGCGGAGAAAGCCCCGAAATGCTGGAGAAGCTGGAGTCCCTTGCCGGACGTCTGGAATATCTCGCTGCCCGGCTTGAGAGCTGAGCTCGCAAGCCCTATATGGAGTGCGACGGGTTCTGCCCGGCACGAGCCGTTCGAACATCCCTGAGGCTATAAGCAATCCTATGGGGGCTGTCTCTGGTTGGACCCTGGTCCGACACACATGGTCCCCACCTGACGTCAACGCGTCAGTGGATTTCCCGGCAACGACCCACGGTGGGCCCGTCACCCCCCGCATTTCGCCTAAACCGGCAGCGGAAGAGCCCGGAGAGCAGGCGTGACCGTTAAGCAAGACCTGCGCCGCGAGCTGCGATTGCGCTGCAAGGCGCATGTTGACGCACTGCCAGATACTGTGCGCGCGCTGGTCTTTTCGCGTCCGCCCGGAGCGGTAGCCCAATTGGTGCCAGAAGGCGCGACTGTTGCCATTTATTATCCGTTTCCCACCGAAGCCCCGGCGCTGGCCTATGGCCGCTGGTTCCACGAGCGCGGGCATCGCGTCGCTCTACCCTGGTTCGCCGACCGCAGCAGCGCGATGCAGTTTCGCGAATGGGCCAACCCCTTCGACGATAGCCTGCTGGTTCCCGCCCCCTTCAAG
>CAXNKI010000300.1:0-3269 GCA_964202645.1 Alphaproteobacteria bacterium
GGCGCGTTCTGCGAGGCGCGCGCAGCCTGGCTGGCCGAGCGGCTCGCCGAAGCGCCCGACACGCCGACGCTGATCGCCATGCACCACCCGCCGATTGTCTCGGGGATCGACTGGATGGATCCCGATCCGGGTGAGCCATGGATTGCCCGCTTTGGCGATGCGACGCGCGGGCATGACCAGATCAAGGCAGTGCTCTGCGGCCATTACCATCGCAGCATCGCCGCCGTCTGGCAGGGCGCGGCACTGGTCGTGGGGCCGTCCACGGCGCCCTCAGTCGCGCTTGACCTTTCGCCCATCGACGCTGGCGACCCGGACGGGCGCGCGCTGATCCGCGATGCCCCGCCCGGCTATGCGCTGCACCGCTGGGACGGGCGTAATCTCGTCAGCCATTTCGAGCGCGTTGGCGGCTATGAAGACGTCGCACGGTTCGATGCTGACTTGCAGCCGATGATCCGCGGCATGCTGGCCGAGCGGCAGTGAGGCGCGGAAGGCCTTTCAAGCCGTTCAGCCTCGGTCTATGCTGTCAGATGGATAGACCTGGTCTGGAGATGGTCCCGATGAACCTGCACAGGCAAATGCTGCCGCTCCTCGCCCTCGCCTTGCCGCTTGGTCTGGCCGCCACGCCTGCCGCATCCGAGACTATTGCCGAGCTAACTGCGCTCTCGCGCAGCAGTGCAGCGCCAGCCGGCGGGATATCGCTCGCCCGCCGCCAGATCGGCCGCGGCGAGCTGACCGATGCCCTGGCAACGCTGGAACGGGTACTGATCAACTATCCGCAGGCGCGCGATGCGCAATTGCTGCGCGCCAGCCTGCTATGCCAGCTTGATGACCGCGCCGGATCAACAGCCGAATTCGGCCAGCTGAGGGGGCGTGGGGTTTCCGAGCAGGCGCTGGACCAGGCAATCCGCGAATGTGACGCGCTCTCCCGCCAGAGGCCCGCACGATGAGCCGCACCCGCAAGGCCGCCTTGCTGACTGGCGCGCTGGCTGCCGCGGTGGCCGCTTGCCTCGCGCCCGCTTCTGCCAACGCGCCCACGCAAGTGGGCATCGCCGCCGCCGTGCTTAACCGCGTGACCATCGCCCGGGGTGGCGCGGCGCAGATGCGCCCCGCTGTGCTGCGCCAGCAAGTGGCGCTGACCGACCGCGTGGAGACGGGCGCGCGCAGCCAGTTGCAGATCCTGCTGCTTGACCGGTCGACTTTCACGGTGGGGGCGAACGCAAGGCTCAGCATCGACCGCTTCGTTTATGATCCCGCCCAGGGCCGCTCGATGAGCGCGAGCGTCGCCAAGGGAGCATTCCGTTTCATGTCGGGCCGGCCCAGCCGCAGCGGCGCATCGTCGATTACCACGCCGGTCGCCAGCATTGGCATCCGGGGGACGATTGTCGATGGCGTGGTCGGCGCGGATGCCATCACGATTGCCAGCGGCGAGCGCGCTACTGGCGGCGCTCGGGGTTCCGATCCCCAGACCGCGACGCTGATCGTCCTGCGCGGCCCGGGCGCGAATACCCGCGGCAATGTCGTGCCCGGTGCCATTTCGGTGAGCGCGGGCGGCAAGACGGTTGCGCTCGAACGGCCGTTACAGGCAGTCTATGTGCCGCGCGCGGGCGCGCGGCCAATTGGTCCTTTCGCCATTTCGCTCTCGGGGCTTACCCGGCTGCAAGGTTTGATTTTCCCGTCACTCGCGGAATGGCGGTTGGCCACGCTGCCGCCTCCGAGCAGCAACGGCCCGATGCCGGTGCCCCAGCGCCGCCAACGCCCGCGCCCGGCGCTCGGGGGTGATCCCGATGGCTCCTACGGCGGCGAACCCATGCCGGGCAGCGGGACAGGACCGGGCGGAATGATCCCGTCTTATGGCGGTGGAATTCCCAGCATGCCCTCCATGCCGCGCCGCTCGGCCTCAAGTCCGCAGCAAGATCCGCCCGCGCGCACGGCCACAACGCGGCAGGAAACTGTCCCCGCAAGCGAGCCTATCCCTGCCGCCGATCCGCCGCGCAATCAGGAGCCAACCCCGCCGCCGGCAGAACAGGCCGCGCCGGAGCCCGCGCCGCAAGCACCGCCGCCGACCTATGACGAGCCGACTCCTGCGCCTACGTCAGCCCCGCCCCCACCGCCGCCACCTCCGCCTCCGCCCGAGCCGGACTATCCCCCGACGACCAGCACTGCGCCACCGCCAACTGACAAATACCCTTCGACCAACTACAACGCACCCAACCAGGCCCCGCCGCCGCGCACGACATCGGGGAAGAATTGACCATCGCCCCGGCCCTTTCGGCATGGCTCCCGGCTAGCGGGCGACAATTGCTGCGCAGCTTGGCTTTGGCGCTGGCGCTGGCAGCCTCGCCCGCTCTGGCCCAGGATGATCCTGCGGCCGAACTCGACGCACTTTCGGTTGAAACTGCGACCAGCGCCGGCGGGATGGCGCTCGCGGGCAGGCTGAGCGACGCCGGAGATCTGCTCGGCGCGCTCGCCGCGCTTGACCGGGTGCTGATGATCACGCCTGTCTCAAAGACGGCCCAACTGTTGCGCGCCAGCCTGCTCTGCCGGATTGACGACAAGGCAGGCGGCACGGCCCAGCTCGCCCGGCTGAAAAAGCGCGATTTCAACAGGACCGACTGGAACCAGGCCAGCGAGCATTGCGCCAAGGCCCGGCCAGCCCCCAGCCAGAGGAGCGAGCGATGGATGCCGCCAGGATACTGAGTCGCGCAGGCCGCCTGCGCCTGCTGGCGCTCGCCTCGGCGCTGCCGCTCACCGGCGCGGCATTCGCGGCAGGCGCGCCGCAAGTAGTAGGCATCGCCGCCGCTGTGCTTAACGAAGTCGGGATCGCCCCCGGCGGAGCCGCGCAATTACAGCCTGCCGTGCTGCGCCAGCGCGTCGCGCTCGCCGACCGGGTGCAGACCGGCCAGCGCAGCCAGCTGCAGCTGATGCTGCTCGATCGCTCGACTTTCACCGTCGGTGCCAATGCGCGGCTGACGATTGACCGCTATGTTTATGATCCCGCGCGCGGCGGGGCTTTCGATGCGACCGTGGCCAAGGGCGCGTTCCGCTTCCTCTCGGGCCGCTGGGCGCAGCCGGGGGCTTCGAGCATCCGCACGCCCATCGCCACCGTCGGCATTCGCGGCACCGTGATTGACGGAGTGGTCGGCGCCGATGCACTCGCGATTGCCCGCGAGGAACGCGCCGTGGGCCGCGGTGTGCGCGGCGATCCCGAAACCGCGTCGCTGATAGTGCTGCGCGGGCCGGGCGCAGCGACACAGGCAGGGCTCACCGTC
>CAXNKI010000301.1:0-3261 GCA_964202645.1 Alphaproteobacteria bacterium
GCAACACCACCATAAGTCCGGCTACATCGGGCACATATCCGCCCACTGCCAGCCCGATCCGCCGGGCATCTGCGCGCCCGCGCGCGAGGATGGCCGTGGGAACTTCGGCCTCGTGGGCAATCACATCAGCCCCGCCAAGCAACCGCGCCTCGCGCAGCGTGAGATCATCGGGATCGGCGCTGCGCAAGCGGATCTCATGCTTTCCCAGTTCTGCCGCAATCGAGCCTGAAGCCAGCCACTCGTCCAGCCGCTCTGCACTGCTCTCTTGCATAAGATCGAGCGTGCCGCCTTCGTCCAGCGCCGTATCCAGTGCACGGCGGCGCTCGCCGGCATCAGGCCAGCGCGCACGCATCGCCTGCCTTGCCCGGCCAAGGCCTGCGGCCAGCCTGCCCAGTGCGGGTGGAAGCAAGGTCTCCAGTCGCAGTCGCAAGGCCTTGGCGAGCCCTGCCGAAGCGCCGCTGGTACCGATCGCGATCAGCACCGGCGATCGGTCGAGAATACTGGGAACGGTGAAATCACAAAGCTCGAGGCGATCGGGCACATTAACCAGCAGCCCGCGTGCTTTCAGACGCGCTGCCGCCGCTTCAGGCTCATCGAGCGCCACGAAGGCGAGCCGCGCATTGACATCGTCCTCACCGGCGATCTCGCCGCCCGCGCGCATCACCAGCCTGCGCTTGGCCTCGGCCGCTTCGCCCTCACCCAGCACAATCACCGGCGAGCCGGCGATGCGGTGGAACAAGGGCAGGCTGCCAATCACAGCCAGTCCGGCACACGCTCGGCGGCGAGGATGGTTGCCGGTGCGATACGGTCGGCCACCACTGCCCAGCGGTCACCATCGACCATTACTTCAGGCACCAGTGAGCGACTGTTATAGGTGTTGGCCATGGTCGCGCCATAAGCTCCGGCGGTGCGGAACACGGCCAGATCGCCCGCGCCAACCAGATCGATATTGCGCTGGTGGGCAAATGTGTCAGAGCTTTCGCAGATCGGGCCGACGATGTTAGCGATCATGCGATCGCCGTTGGGGCGCACGGCGGCGAAATCGTGCCAGGCGTCATACATCGCCGGGCGAGCTAGATCGTTCATCGCCGCATCAACCACGACGAATGGCGCGCCGACCCCTGCCTTTACCCGGATCACCCGGGTAATCAGCACCCCGGCATTTCCGGCGATCACCCGGCCCGGCTCGAACATGATCGTCGCATCCCAGTCGCGGGTAACCTCAGCCACCATCATGCCGTATTCCGCAGGCGACGGCAGCACGTCACTGGCGCGGTAGGGCGCGCCCAATCCGCCGCCAAGGTCCATGTGGGTTACTGACAAGCCCTGAGCACGCAGAGTGCGCATCAGCTCGCCCATCCGCATGAAGGCAGCGCGTGATGGCGCCAGATCGCTCAACTGGCTGCCGATGTGGACCGCGAGGCCCCGCATCTCCAGCCCGGGCAGCGCTGCCAGGCGCGCATAGATCCCTGCGGCGGCATCATAGGCTACGCCGAACTTGTTCTCCGCCTTACCGGTCGAAATCTTGGCATGAGTGCCGGCATCGACATCAGGATTGACCCTGAGCGTGCAAACCGCCCGTTTGCCCATCGCCGAGGCAATGGCGGCAAGTTCTGCGCCTTCTTCTTCGCTTTCGAGGTTGAACTGGCCAAGCCCGACTTCGAGCGCACGCCGCAATTCCACCGCATCCTTGCCAACGCCGGAAAACACCACGTCCGCCGCCGGCATCCCCGCCGCCAGCGCCCGTTCCAGCTCGCCGCCCGAGACAATATCGGCGCCGTAGCCTTCGCCCGCGAGCACCTTGAGTACCGCAAGATTGGGGTTGGCCTTCATCGCATAAGCCAGATGGATATGCCGCAAGGCCGAGAAGGCCTCGCGGAACACCCGTGCATGGCGGATCAGCGTGGCGCGCGAATAGACGTAAACCGGCGTGCCGACAGCTGCGGCTATGGCCGACAGCGGCACGTCTTCGGCGTGAAGTTCGCCGTTCCTGAGGTTGAAATGGTCCATGTGATTCCGAGACTGTAAAAGGCGAATGGAGGCCGGATTGCCGGGGAACTACTCCTTTGGCGGCAACGAAAACGGATCGTCAGCCCGCTCCTCGGAGCGTTTTCGCAGCTCGACGCTGCGTTCGGGCGCAGCTTGCGGGGTCGATGCAAGCAACTGGGTCGACGTTGGCTGGGTGTCGCGGCCATAGGGTGCCACTGGCAAGCTCTTGCCCGCTTGCGGCTTCAGATCGGCGCGCACCCCGCAAGCGGCAAGTGCGAGGCCCAGCGACAGTGCGGCAATCGACTTCAGCATGGCCTCACTCCAATCCAAGCGCCAGGCGCGCTTCGGCAATCCGCTTTGCTACCTCAATTGGCGCGGTTCCGCCATGGCTTGACCGCGCAGCCACCGAAGCCTCGACCGACAGCGCGGAATAGACCCGTTCATCGATCCGTGGATCAATCATGGTCAGATCCTTGATCGTCAGCTGATCGAGCGCCACGCCTTTCTGCTCAGCCAGTTTGACTGCGCCGCCGGTGATATGGTGCGCCTCTCGAAAGGGAATGTTCGCGGCCCGCACCAGCCAATCGGCAAGGTCAGTCGCGGTTGCATAGCCCAGCTCGGCGGCGGCGCGCATCCGCTCTGTGCGGAATGTCGCGCCCTCAATCATGCCGGTCATCGCAGCCAGGCTAAGCCCGAGCAGGCTTGCTGCCTCGAACACCGGCGGCTTGTCGTCCTGCATGTCCTTTGAATAAGCCAGCGGCAGGCCTTTCATCGTCATCATCAGCGACATGAGGCAGCCGGTGATGCGCCCCGAATGGCCACGCACGAGCTCGGCCGCGTCCGGGTTTTTCTTCTGAGGCATGATCGAGCTGCCGGTCGACAGCGCGTCGGGCAGCACGATGAAGCCGAAGGGCTGGCTGGCCCAGATGATGAATTCCTCGGCAAGCCTTGAAAGGTGCAGCGAGCACTGCGCCGCCGCCATCAGATAATCGAGCGCGAAATCGCGGTCGGACACCGAATCGAGGCTGTTCGCGGTCGGCATGGCAAAGCCCAGCGCCTTGGCCGTCATGTCGCGGTCGATCGGAAAACCGGTCCCGGCCAAGGCCGCAGCGCCCAGAGGGCACTGGCTGGCACGGGCATGGGCATCGACGAAGCGCGAGCGATCACGCTGGATCATCTCGTAATAGGCCATGAGATGATGGCCGAGTGTCACCGGCTGTGCGGTCTGCAAGTGGGTGAAGCCGGGCATGATGCTGGCAGCATGTTCGGCAG
>CAXNKI010000302.1:0-3256 GCA_964202645.1 Alphaproteobacteria bacterium
CAGGCCAAACAGCTCGAGCCCGGCCACCGTAGCAATCAGCACGACGAAATCAGGCAATTTGGTTTCATGGCCAACCAGGATCGGGCGCAGCAGGTTGTCTATCATGCCGATGACAAACAGCCCGCAGAATACCAGGATAGACCCCTCCAGAACCGATCCGGTGAGCAGCAGATAAACCGAAACTGGCACCCAGATCATGCCCGTACCCACCGCCGGAACCAACGAGAAGAAGCCCATCAACAAGCCCCAGAGCAGCGCCGGTTCGATGCCAAGGAACCAGAAGATCATGCCCCCGACAAAACCCTGCAGAACCGCGACCAGCACCGTCCCTTTCATCGTCGCGCGCACCACGCGCAGGAACTTGTCGATCAGGCCGTCGCGCAAATCGGTGCGGAACGGCAAGGACTGGAGCAGCCGCGCGCCCAGTTCATCGCCGTCGCGCAGCAGGAAGAATGTGAGGTAGAGCATCACCCCCAGCGCCGCGAGGAACGAAAGCGCGCCCTGCCCCACGGTCAGCGCCTGGGTCGCGACGCTGCGCAGCCCAGTGCCGAGACCTGTGCCGATCAGGTCGCGCAGCCGATCGCCGTCGAGAAAGTCATATCTATCGGCGATCGCGGCAAGGCTGGGAGGCAAAGCATTGGTGAAATTTGCCAGAATTGCCGAAAAATCGATCTTGCCGCTCTGCACCTGAGCATAGAGCCCGGCGGCCTCCTCCACCAGGCTGATCCCCATCAGGATCGCTGGCAGGATCACAAGCGCCAGGATCAACAGCAGCGTCAGCCCCGCCGCAAGTCCTTTGCGCCCGCCAAGCCGTTTCGCCATCCAGCGATAGAGCGGGCCAAACACGATTGTGGCGACAAGCCCCCACAGGATTGCCCCGAAATAGGGCGTCATCAGCCAGCCAAATGCCAGTGTGATGACCACGACAAGCACGACAAATGTCGCGTCTTCCAGCTTCCAGCCGTTCTTCTGCCCTGCACTCATCATTCAATGTCCCGTTGCTGGCATGCCATCATCCGGCGACATGATAGAAGTCATATACGCTTTGCGCCACTGCTGCTGAAACCCCCGGCGCACACTGAAGGTCTTTCAGACTCGCCGCTCGCACCCGGCTCGCAGTGCCAAAATGCAGCAGCAGCGCGCGCTTCCTTGCCGGACCGATGCCGGGCACTTCGTCGAGCGGCGAGGCAGTTATCGCCCGGCTGCGCTTTTCGCGGTGCGCGCCGATGGCAAAGCGGTGCACCTCGTCCCGCAGACGCTGCAGGTGGAACAGCAGCGGCGCGTTTTCGGGAAGCATCTTTTCGCGCCCGTCTGCAAAGTGAAACACCTCACGCCCCTCGCGGCCATGCCCCGGCCCCTTGGCAATGGCGATAAGCGGCACATCCTCGATGCCCAACTCGCCCAGTGCCTCTTTCACTGCGCTCATCTGCCCCTTGCCGCCGTCGATCAGCACCAGATCGGGCCACATGCCACTGTAGCGGTCAGGATCATCGTCCTGCGCCCTGCCAAACCTGCGAGTCATCACTTCGCGCATCATGGCGAAGTCGTCGTTAGTCTGCGCAGTCTTGATATTCCATTTGCGATACTGGCCCTTGATGAATCCCTCCGGCCCCGCCACCACCATCGCACCAAGCGCCTGCGCACCCTGGATATGGCTGTTGTCGTATATCTCGATCCGCTGGGGCACTTCAGGCAATTCGAGGAACTCGGCGAGTTCGCGTCCCAGCCGGGCCTTGGTCCCGCTCTCGGCCATGCGCCGCTCGAGCGCTTCCATGGCATTGCGCTGCGCCTGTTCGATCAACCGCCGCCGGTCGCCGCGCTGCGGCACCGAGACTTCTACTTTGCCGCCGGCCTTCTCGCGCAGCGCCTCGGCGAGCAAATCGGACTCGGGCAATTCCAGCCCGACCAGAATGGTGCGCGCCGGCGGAACGTCTTCATAGAACTGCGCAAGAAAACTGGTCATCACTTCGGCCTCGTCCAGCCCCTCAGTGTGGCTGGGGAAGAACGCGTGATGCCCCCAGTTCTGCCCGCCGCGAATGAAAAAAGCCTGCACCGCGACGTGGCCGCCCTTGCTCGCCAGCGCGAAGACATCGGCATTGCCGAGGCCCTCAGCGTTGATCGACTGGCTGCCCTGAATGAAAGTCGCGGCTCGGAGGCGATCGCGCAGCATCGCGGCGCGCTCGAAATCAAGCGCTGCGGCGGCTTTATCCATCTGCGCGGAGAGCTTGGCCTGCACTGCAGAGCTTTTGCCCCCCAGGAAATCCCGCGCCTCGCCGACCAGTTCGGCATAGCCCGCCTCATCAATCCGCCCAACGCAAGGCGCGCAGCATCGCTTGATCTGGTAAAGCAGACAGGGGCGATCGCGGCGCGAGAAGAACCCGTCACTGCAACTCCGAAGCAGGAATAGCTTCTGCAAGGCATTGATTGTGGTGTTAACTGATCCCGCACTCGCAAACGGCCCGTAATAGTCCCCCTTGGCCCGCCGCGCGCCGCGGTGTTTCATGATCCGCGGATAATCATGATCCGCGCGCAGCAGGATGAAGGGGAAACTTTTGTCGTCGCGCAGCAGCACATTGTAGGGTGGCCGATAGCGTTTGATCAGCTGCGCCTCGAGCAGCAGCGCTTCGGCCTCGCTGTTGGTCGTGACGATGGTCATCGAACGCGTCTGGCTGACCATCCGCCGCAACCGGTTCGGCATCTTGTCGACCTGAACATAATTCGCCACGCGGTTCTTCAGCGCCCGCGCCTTGCCGACATAAAGCACATCGCCGCGAGCATCGAGCATTCGATAGACCCCGGGGCGCGGCGGGAGAGTAGCCAGCACCTCGCGGATTGCCGCAACCCCTGCCTCTATGTCCGGCTGACCGCTGCCTTTCAGCGTATAGGCCGCGCGGTCCTCGTTGAAGCGATCGGACGATTGCCGGTCAGGGGGCGTGGGGTTGCGAGGCATCGCCGGACAGATAGGAGATTGCGAAGGCCTTGGGGAGTGGGGGCTGCCCTTTGCCCCCATTTCGTCGCACTCGAAGCCGTTGCACCAAATGGCGACAGTCCCAATATTGCGATTGACGCGGCTGCACCCGAGTGCAGCGTCCGTGGCTCACGAGTATCAGCGCCGCACATGCAACACGAAGTCGAACTCAAGCTGGACCTCGACAGCGCCAGCGCTGACGCCATCGAGGCATCGGGCCTGCACCGGCGCGCCAGCACCACCGAGCGACTGCACAGTCGCCATTTCGATACGCCCGATTGCGCCTTG
>CAXNKI010000303.1:0-3253 GCA_964202645.1 Alphaproteobacteria bacterium
GCGGCGCTGTTTCCCTCGATGCGCCAGTGCACGCCGGAAGAATTCGCTGTCTGGGCGAGCTATCCAGAGCGCAGCCATCCGCTGGTCTGGCAGCACAAGTCGGGGCGCAAGTCGCTGGTGCTGAGCACGTCTGCTGCCTGGATCGAAGGCATGCACCCCGCAGAAAGCCACAATCTGCTCCAGCAGCTGATGAACCATGCGACGCAGGATAAATACACCTATCGCCACAAGTGGCGCGAAGGTGACCTTGCCATCTGGGACAACACCGGCGCGATGCACCGCGCCATGCCTTACGAAGCAAACAGCGTCCGCGAATTCCATCGCTGCACGCTCAATGGCGAAGAACCGATCACCGCGGCCGCCTGAACCCACCCAGAGGAGATAATTCGATGCAAATCGGCATCCATCTTGCGTTCCAGAACCTGCGAGGCATCCCCGACAACGAGTTCCACTTGGGCGAAGCCAAGCTGGCGATCGAAGCCGAAGCAATGGGCTTCGACATCATCGGCGCGGTGGAGCACCATTTCACCGACTATGCCGCCTGCCCGGATCCGATCCAGGCGCTGACCTGGATCGCGGCGAAGACCAAGACCATCAAACTGATGCCGGCTGCGGTCATCCTGCCTTGGAACGATCCGTTGCGTCTGGTGGAAAAGGCCGCGATGCTCGATGCGGTCTCCGAAGGCCGGATGATCCTGGGCATGGGACGCGGCGCGGCGAGACGCGAATTCAAGGCCTTCCGCCAGGATCTTGCCGACAGCCGCGAGATGTTCGACGAAGCTGCGATCATCATCATGAATGGTCTCGAGACCGGTTTCGTCGAGGCCGACACCAAGCACTTCCAGCAGCCGCGCATCGAAGTGCGCCCGCGCCCCACCGGCTGGACCCGCGACCGCATGGTGATGGTCTCGATGTCGCCATCATCAGCCGAAGTCGCTGCCGATTATGGTTTGAAGGCGCTGCGTTTCAGTCAGGGCCAATGGGAACAGTCGATGCCTGAGATCAACGCCTATCGTTCGACCTTCCAGGCCAAGCACGGCAAGAAGGCCCCGCCCTTCATGATCAGCGATTTTGTCGTCTGCCACGAAGACGCGGCCAAAGTCGCCGAGCACACCGACCACTATTTCGCCGATCAGTTCATGCAGGTTGTCAACCACTACGAATGGGCCAGCGACCACTTCAAGACCATTCCGAGCTACTCGACCTATGTCGCGCTGGGTGAGATGACCGAGGCGCTGGGCGGACCGACCAAGGCCTACAAGGGTTTCATCGACGGCAACCTGATCGGTACGCCCGAACTGATGCTGGAAAAACACGCGATGCGCGTCTCGATGGTCGGCGAATACGACATGCTGGCCAATTTCAGCTTCGGCGGGATGCCCACCGATGAGGTCTACAAGCAGATGAAGCTGTTTGCCGACAAAGTGATGCCGGTGATGAAGGGGTAGGTGTCAAATCCCCGCATACCACTGATAATCCCGGTTATCCTCCCAGAAGCCGCCCTTGCCGCCGTATAGTCCGGCAAGGGTGGCGCGGGCCTCGATGCGCATGACGTATTTGGCATGTTTGTAGCCCAGCTGGCGCTCGACCCGCAGCCGCACCGGCGCGCCGTGGCCGACCGAGAGCGGCTTGCCGTTCATTTCCCAGGCCAGGATCGTCTGTGGATGGAAGGCATCTGCAAGGTCGATCGATTCGTAGTAGGGATGACCTTCCAGCACGTCTGCGCAGTGGAAGACGATGAATTTCGCGGTTGGCAGAAGTCCGGCGAGGCTGAGAATCTGGCCCAGCTGCGGACCCTGCCACTGACCGATCGCGCTCCAGCCTTCAACGCAATCATGGCGGGTGATCTGCACGCGTTGCTGCATTGCCTTCAACGCGGTCAGCGGCAGGGCGAGTGGCTGCTTGACCAGCCCGCCGACTTGTAGTCCCCACCGGGCAAAGCCGGAGGCAACGTGCGCGTTGTAGTCTGCCGTCGCGGGGTCGGCCGTGCCGTTGACGCGGAACACCGGCGACATGTCGGCAGGCGCATATTCGCGCGCCAGCGCCTGTCCGCCGATCAGCCGATGCGCGCCCTGATGCCAGGAGCCCGCCTCCTGCAGCGCCGATCGAAAGGCGGGGTTGGAATTGAGGCGGTCGCAACCCGAGAGCATCAGTCCGGAGGCCCCCAACGCGCCGGTGCCCAGCAAGCGGCGGCGGTTCAGCACAATGCCCATCACACACGCTCCTTCGGCAAGCGGTAACGCCCGGTTATCATCGAGCGGACTTCATTGAACGGCCCGGCGAGCACGACCATGGCCAAATGCACGGCAATGAACAGCGCGAAGCCACCAGCGGCAATGAAATGCAGCGAGCGCGCCGACTGCCTCCCGCCAAACCACGCAGAGACCGGCACGGCTGCATCGAAACCCGGCGACATGGCAAGGCCGGTGAGCACGACCAGTGGGATCAGCACGAGCAGCACGCCAAGATAGGCGCCCTTTTGCAACACATTGTATTTCAGCGCCGCCGCCCCAGTGGACAAGCGAAGCGCTGCGTGTTCCTTGATGTCGTGCCAGATGTGGCTCGGCCGCAGTTCGCCGCGCGCGAACCACAAGTCGCGCTGCAAATGCCGGTTGGCCAGCGACCAGATCAAATAGAGCGGCGCGCCGACCAGCAGGATCCAGGCGAAAGCCAGATGCCAGATGCGCGCGTCGGCGAGGCTGTAGAACGATGGGATGGTCAGCCAGCCGGGAAAGGCGACGCCTTCCATCGAGCCTATTTCCAGCCAGGCCGCATCGGGATTGGCGCCAAATTCGCCCCAATAAAGGCGCGGGTGGGCGTTGAAGATCATCATCCCGCTCATCAGCAAGATGAAAATCGCCAACGCATTGAGCCAGTGCCACAACCGGGTGGACAGGCGGTGGCGCGCCACCAAATCACCGCCCTTGGGCGGCGTGGCGTCAGCAGCAGTTTCGGGAGTGGCCATATGCAACCTTGTTCGCGATAAGTGGCAACAAGGTTACAGCCTGCTCCTCAGCGCAGCGCAAGACCAGTATTTTCCGGGGCAAGCCGCGCGCGGTAGGAATTCTGGATGAAGGCAATCGCCACATACTGTCCGACCATCGCCGGAAATTCGAGCATCTGCGCCTCATCCCAGCTTTTCGCCAAGATATCCCAGGTTTCGCCGCTGATCGCGAAGTCGCCAATCAGTTCCTCGACCCCGCGCAGGATTGCCGCATCGTGCTCGGACCAGCCAGGCGCCGCCGAGCCGACA
>CAXNKI010000304.1:0-3220 GCA_964202645.1 Alphaproteobacteria bacterium
CATCGGGCGTGTCGAAACGGCGTACTTCAATAGCGTCTGCCATGGCTTGTCTCCCTTGACTTGCTCCCCGAAGAGAGCCGGATCGATACGATAGCAAACTGATGTCTGCAATGTTGTCGTGTCCGGAACGACAACCTTCAAGCCGCAGCTTGTAAGAGCAGCCATTTGGATGGTGCTTTGAAATTGTCCACGCGGCCCGAGATCTGCAGGAAATTGCCCCGGCGAGATGACTGGATTCGCTTTCCTACACGGCGGGAGTTTGCCATTTTCGCTGTCTGGGCACTGCCCGGCGCGCTCCTTGAGCCGTCTGCTTCCCGTTTTGCTCGCAAAGCAAGACGAATCTGTCTGGTTTTGCGCCCAAACAACTGATTCAGCGTATAAAAATCGGTGTTACACCAGGGTTACACTGTGTCACCCGTGTAACCCTCTCGCGGCCTATTTCCGCCGCCCCTGATGCCGCACATTCGCCGGCCTGCCGCGCCGCCCGACCAGGTGCCCGCCCTTGCGTTTCAGCGGAGCGGGCTTCCCGCTTCCGGGCCGCCCGCGCGGCTCGATCCTGCCGCCGCCTTCCTCGAGCTCGAATTTCAGCGCGCCGGTCAGCGCATTGGCTTCCGCCAGCCGCAGCCGCAGCCGGTCGCCCACGGCATATGTCGTGCCGCTTTGCTCGCCGGCGAGCACTTGCGCCTTCTCGTCATAGTGAAACCGCTCGTCGCCCAAAGTCGAGACAGGCACCAGCCCGTCGCCGCCCAGCCCGATGATCGTGGCGAAAAAGCCGAATTTCAGCACGCCGGTGATCCGGCACTCGAACACCTCGCCCACGCGCACCGAGAGCCAGGCTGCGACATAACGGTCAATGGTATCGCGCTCGGCGGCCATGGCGCGGCGCTCGGCCATGCTGATCGCCTCGCTGACTTTGCCGAGGTCGTCGCGGTCGCGATCCGAGAGCCCGCTGGTGGGCTTCAGATCCCCCTTCGGCGCAGGCTGTTCGAGCCCGAAAGCATCGACCAGCGCGCGGTGGACCAAAAGGTCGGCATAGCGGCGGATCGGCGAGGTGAAATGCGCATAGCTGCCCAGCGCGAGCCCGAAGTGCCCGGCGTTGCGCGGCCCGTAATAGGCCTGGGTCTGGCTGCGCAGCACTGCCTCCATAATCAATGCTTTTTCAGTATCATCTGACACATCCTTGAGCATTCGATTGAATAGACCCGGCGTGATCACCTGCCCCAGCGCCAGCTTCATGTCGAAGGTGCTGAGGTAGTCCTTCAGCGTCATCAGCTTCTCGCGGCTCGGCGGCTCATGGATGCGATAGACCACTGGCGAGGCCTTGCTTTCCAGCGCCTTGGCCGCCGCGACATTGGCGGAAATCATGAAGTCCTCGACGACGCGGTGGGCATCAAGGCTTTCGCGCAGGGCGATCTCGGTGATGCGGCCCTGCTCGTCGAGAACCACGCGGCGTTCGGGCATATCCAGCGCCAACGGATCGCGATCATTGCGCGCCCTGGTGAGCGCGCGCCAGCAGGCCCACAGGTTCTGCAAAGTGGTTTCGGCCCGGTCTTCGTCGATGCGGGCCTGCGCTTCCTCATAGGCGATCACCTCGGCAATCCGCACGATCGCGCGGGTGAAGCGCCATTCGGTGACCCGGCCGCCCGCATCGATGCGCAAGTGACAGGCCATCGCCGCGCGGTCCTTGCCCGCGCTGAGTGAGCAGACGTCTGAGCTCAGCACATGCGGCAGCATCGGCACGACGCGGTCGGGGAAATAGACCGAATTGCCACGCACCCGCGCCTCGCGGTCCACCGCGCCGCCAGGGCGCACGTAGAACGAGACGTCGGCAATCGCGACCAGCGCACGGAAGCCGCCCTCGCCGTCGGGCTCGGCCCAGATCGCATCGTCGTGGTCGCGGGCATCACTGGGATCGATGGCGACGATGGGCAGATGGCGCAGGTCCTCGCGCTTCTCGGCGCTCAGCGGCAATTTCGCCGCCAGCTCCGCCTCGGCCAGCGCCTCTTCAGCAAAGACATTGGGAATGCCGTGCTTGTGGATCGCAATCAGACTGAAAGCGCGCGGGGCCAGCGGATCGCCGAGCACTTCAGTAACCTTGGCCCCGGCGCGGGGGGACCGGCCCACGGGCTCGGCAAGCACCAGATTGCCTGCCACCGCGCCGCCAAGATCACCAATCGCCGTGCTGCTGCGCACGCGTTTGTCGACCGGCGCGAGCCACGGCTTGCCCGCGCCATCGAACTCGACCACGCCGAGCAGCTGTTCTTCCCGCGCAGGCAGCTTCTTCATCGGATGCGCCTGCCAGCCGGTTCCAACTTCCTCGGTACGTGCAAGCACCCGGTCGCCGACTTTCAGCGCCGATTGTTTGCCACGCTCGATTACCCGCAGGCGCGGCGGCGCAGTCGCTTCATCAGGGGCCCAGCTGTCGGGAACGGCAATCGCCTCGCCGTCCTCGATGCGGACGACGCGGAGCACCGTAACGCGGGGCAGTCCGCCCATGCGGTGAAACGCGGTCTTCTTGCCGTCGATCAGGCCTTCCTCGGCCATGTCCTTGAGCAGGGCTTTCAGCGCGATCTTCTCGTGCCCCTGCAAGCCGAAATGGCGCGCGATCTCGCGCTTGCCAGCAGGCGTCGGCGAGGTGGCGATGAAGTCAACGATCTGCTTGGGCGTCGGCAGGCCGGGCTGTGTCTTGGGCAAACGGGGCATCTGCCTGCCTTGCCCCCATTGGCCGCCAATGACAACGCCAAGCCGCGATTGCCATAACTGGCGTGGCAAGTTAGGTTGCTTGCCGAAACTCAAATGATGAAAGCTGAACCTGTGCTCCGCAAGATTACCCTGGCTGCCCTGCTCGCGACCAGCTGCGCCATGCCCGCTTTGGCCCGCCAACTGCCGGTCGATCGCTTCATCGCTCCGATACGCGCCGATGCCCCCGATGCGGTAACGATCACGGCAATCTGCGACCGCCAGATCGCCGAGATCGAGCGCCGCCAGCGCGAGCTTGAGGCCGAGCGCGGCCCGGCCAGCATTGCGCGCACACTGCAGCGCTTTGACGATATCGCCAACCTGCTGTGGGCAGGCGGCGCCGAAGCAATTCTTTACCGCCAGGTCATGGCCGACGACGCACGCCGCAAGGCTGGCAGCGATTGCGAAACGCGCATGGACAATGTCGGCAACCGGATCAGCCTTTCACGCCCGATCTTTGACCGGCTGAAGGCGATTCCCA
>CAXNKI010000305.1:0-3218 GCA_964202645.1 Alphaproteobacteria bacterium
GTTCAGCACCGTCTTGATCTCGAGATATTCGTGGAAACCATAATCGCCCCACTCACGGCCGTTGCCTGAGCGCTTGTAGCCGCCGAAGGGCGCGTGGAAGTCGAAGCCATTGTTGACGTTGACCCAGCCAGTGCGCATGCGCTTGGCGACCGCGACGCAGGCGGCATGGTCGACTCCGTTGACATAGCCAGCGAGGCCAAAGGTGCTGTCATTGGCGATCTCGACGGCGTGGTCGACGCTGTCATAGCCCATCATCACCAGCACCGGCCCGAACACTTCTTCGCGGCCGATTGCGGTTTCGTTGGTCGTGGCAAAGACGGTCGGGCGCACATACCAGCCCTTGTTCACCCCGGCGGGCCGGCCAGCGCCGCCGGCCACCAGTTCGGAGACCCCGTCCTTCAGGGCATTCTCGATATATTCCTGGATGATGTTGTACTGGCCCTTGGAGACCACCGGACCCATCGCAAAGTCGCCTTTGGGATCGCCGACCGTTACTCCCTCCGCCGCTGCCTTCGCCGCTGCCTTGGCCTCGGCCATGCGTGACGCAGGCACCAGCAGGCGCGAGCCGGCCGAGCAGGTCTGGCCCGAATTGCCCATCATGCCCGCCGTCGCCTCGGTGACGTTTTTGACCATGTCGGCATCGTCCATTACGATGAAGGCGCTCTTGCCGCCGAGTTCCAGCCCGACGCGCTTGACAGTGTCGGCTGCATCTTTCTGGATCTGGATGCCGACCGGCTCGGAGCCGGTGAAGGAAATCATGTCAACATCCTGATGCCGGGTCAGCGCTGTGCCAAGCACTGCGCCCGATCCCTGCACCATGTTGAACACGCCCGCCGGGCAGCCCGCCGCATCGATGATCTCGGCAAGGATCTGCGCCGAATATGGCGCGAGTTGCGGCGGTTTCAGCACCATGGTGTTGCCAGTAGCGAGCGCCGGGAAGATCTTTACGCAAGTCTGGTTCATCGGCCAGTTCCAAGGGGTGATCAGCCCGCAGACGCCAATCGGCTCGTGGCGCACCATGGTCGGCCCGCGCAGTTCCTCGAAAGCAAACTTTTCCAGCACCTCGATAGCGGTCTGCAAGTGCCCGGCACCCAGCCCGACATGGAAGCCACAGCCCAGCGCCATCGGCGCGCCCATTTCCTCGACCACGGCCTCGCCCAGTTCCTGCTGACGGCGGGTATATTCGGCCTGAATGGCGCGCAGCAGTTCGAGCCGCTCTTCGCGGCTGGTCTGCGACCACGAACCGAAGGCGGCCCGTGCGGCAGCAACCGCCTTGTCGATATCGGCTTCGGAACCGAGTGAAATATGGCCCGAAACTTCCTCGGTCGCCGGATTGATCACGTTGCCCTGTTTGGGTGTCACCGGATCAACGAACTGGCCATTGATATAGAATTTGAGATATTCGCGCATCAGTGCCTCTCCAGACTTGTTGCGCGGCTGTTAGCCAATGGACGCAGGCGCGCAAGGGTGTTCGTGTCAGGTCATGTACATCGTCAGCCAGCGGGCCACCATTGCCGGCCGCTCCAGCCCTTCGCATTCGACCGTCACCTCCAGCTCCTCACGGTAACGCCCCGGCGCGGTCTCGGTTATCGCGGCCACCTTGAAATGTCCCCTGATCCGGCTGCCCGAGCGCACCGGCTGAACCCAGCGCAGCTGCTCGATCCCGTAGTTCACGCCGACGCGCAAATGCGGGAACCGCGGCCGCGGTGTTTCGCTGCGCAATGGCGCGAGCAGCGAGAGCACCAGGAAGCCATGCGCGATCGTCCCGCCGAATTCCGTAGCTCCGGCAGCCTCTGGGTCGACATGAAGGAAGTTCCAGTCGCGGGTGGCGTCGGCAAATTGGTTGAGCATCGCCTGATCGACTTCCAACCAATCCGAGACATAGGTCTGGCCGATCTCCGCCGCGATGTACTGCGAAATCTCTTCCTGCATTTCCTTCTCCATTCATAGCCTTCGCAAAACGGGACACATGGGCCGGGCCTGGTTTGCCTTCTTGCGCCATTCACCCTATAAAGGCGCTTCACGCCCCGGCCAGCGCAGTCGCCCCATGCGACCTGCTTTAGCCGGGGTTTGCCGTTTTTTGCGTACCTCGAGGAAATGCCATGTCCCGCCGCCGCCAGATCTATGAAGGCAAAGCCAAGATCCTTTATGAAGGCCCCGAGCCGGGCACCCTGATCCAGTATTTCAAGGACGATGCCACTGCATTCAATGCCCAGAAGAAGGGCACGATCCAGGGCAAAGGCGTCATCAACAACCGCATCAGCGAATACGTCTTCACGCGCCTTTCGCACATCGGCATCCCGACGCACTTCATCCGCCGGCTGAACATGCGCGAACAGCTGATCCGCCAGGTCGAAATCATCCCGATCGAAGTCGTGGTGCGCAATGTCGCGGCCGGCTCGATCAGCAAGCGGCTCGGCATTCCCGAAGGCGAGCCGCTGCCGCACACCCTCATTGAGTACTATTTCAAGGACGATGCGCTCGAGGATCCGATGATCGCCGAAGAGCACATCGCCTGCTTCGGCTGGGCCACCAACGAGGAAATGCAGGACATTTCCGCCATGGCAATCCGGGTCAACGACTTTCTCTGCGGCATGTTTGCAGCGATCAATATCCGGTTGATTGATTTCAAGCTCGAATTCGGCCGCATCTGGGAAGGCGACTATGCCCGCGTGATCCTGGCCGACGAGATCAGCCCCGATGGCTGCCGCCTGTGGGACATGACCACCGGTGAAAAGCTCGACAAGGATCGCTTCCGGCGTGACCTTGGCGGCGAATCAGAAGCCTATCAGGAAGTCGCCCGCCGGCTTGGCCTGCTCCAGGAAGACGCTGGCAGCAGCGAGGTCCACGACCTGTCGATGCACCGGAAGTTGCGCGGAAAATAGGGCACATGAGCGGCGTGGAATGACCGGCGATCCTGCAGACCAGATCATCGAATTCTGGCGCAAGGCCGGCCCCCCGCGCTGGTTCGCCAAAGACGACACATTCGACGCGGAAATCCGCGCGCGCTTCGAGGCGCTCCACCATTCCGCCGCGCGCGGCGAATTGGCAGATTGGGCCGCGCACTGGCAGGGCAGCCTTGCACTGCTGCTGCTGCTCGACCAGTTTTCGCACAATCTCTATCGCGGCTCCGCTCATGCCTTTGCCACCGATCCACTCGCGCTGAGCATTGCCCGCGCAGCCATCGCCGCCGGGCACGACCGGCAAGCGCCCGCCGA
>CAXNKI010000306.1:0-3209 GCA_964202645.1 Alphaproteobacteria bacterium
CAAATCTCCTCAAACTTCGCAATTGCTGCTGCAGGTTCCCTTGACGAGGCTGCGCGGGCGGTCAAGAGCAAGCATGACAGACGCGGGAAATGATCATGAGTGCGGTTTCGGAAAAAGGGGGCGGGGTGAAGGGCTCCACGTTCGCGCCGCTGCGCGAGCCGACCTTCCGCCGCATCTGGGTCGCCAGCCTTTTTTCCAGCTTTGGTCAGCTGATCCTCGGTGTCGGCGCGGCCTGGGAAATGACCCGACTTTCGAATGATCCCAGCATGGTCGCCGCGGTGCAGACCGCGATGATGGTGCCGCTGATGCTCGTAGCGCTGCCCGCCGGGGCGGTCGCCGACATGTTCGACCGGCGCAAGATTGCGCTCGCTGGGCTTGGCTTTTCGATCCTTGCAAGCGCAGCGCTGACAGCGATTGCATGGTTCGGCCTCACCACACCCTGGCTGCTGCTGCTGTTCTGCGTGCTGATTGGTGCAGGCGTGGCGCTCTATGCGCCATCATGGCAGGCTTCGATCGGTGAACAGGTGAGTGAAGAGCATCTTCCTGCCGCCATCGGGCTGGGCACGATCAGCTACAACCTGGCGCGCAGCTTCGGCCCGGCGATCGGCGGGCTGGTGGTGCTGGCATTCGGCGCGCAGGCGGCTTTCGGTATAACGGCGCTGTTCTATATCCCGCTTTGGCTGGCTTTCTTCGTCTGGCAACGCAAGCACCAGCCTTCGCGCCTGCCACCCGAGCGAATCCACCGTGCGATTGCCTCGGGCGGGCGCTATGCGCGCCATTCGCCGCCGATCCGCACTGTGTTGATCCGGGCTTTCACATTCGCAGCGGCCTGTGCGGCCTCGGCTGCGCTTGCACCTCTGGTTGCCAAGGATTTGCTCCGCGGTGGAGAACAGGGAGCGGCGATATTCGGTCTGCTGCTGGGGGCGCAAGGCGTCGGCGCGGTGCTGGGTGCGCTGATGATGGCCGACTTACGGCATCGTTTTTCGACCGAGTCAATTGTGCGGATATGCACCATTGCAACGGCGATTGCGCTCGTTGTCACCGGGTACAGCCGCTCGCTGCCACTGACCTGCCTTGCCCTGTTTTTCGTTGGCGGATGCAATATCGTTGGTTTCGCCCAGCTCAACGTTTCAGTCCAGCTTTCGGCGCCGCGCTGGGTCACGGCGCGAGCGCTTTCGCTCTATTCCTCGGCATTGACCGGCGGCATTGCCATTGGCGCGGTTTTCTGGGGCTATGTCGCGGCGCACAGCGACGTCACCGTAGCCTTTTACGCTTCGGGTATCGCCGTAGCGGCAACCCTGATCCTTGGTTGGCTGCTGCCGCTAGCGAGTAACGAGGAAGAATACACAGAGTCGGTCGAGATCGGTGCCGAACCCCAAGTGGCGATGGGGCTTTCGATGCGTTCGGGGCCAATCGTCGTTGAAGTGGAATACGATGTCGATCCCGAACAGGCGCGCGATTTCTATGAGGCGGTGATGCATCTGGAACGGCTGCGCAAACGCATCGGCGGTTTCGACTGGTCGATTTCGCGTGATATTGCCAATCCTGCGGTCTGGACCGAGCGCTACATGTGCCCGACTTGGGGTGATTATCTGCGGATGCGCAGCCGCTATACCCAAGCCGATCTCGACATCCAGGAGCGCGCCGACAGCTTCAACCGCACCATCGGCGGGCGCAACGTGCGCCGGCGCCTCGCGCGGCCCTATGGCTCGGTGCGCTGGAAAGCCGACACACCCGACAATTATCGCGGCACGGTTGATTTCATCGCGCCATGAGGGTGCGGGCGTGGCGCGATGGCCACACCCGGTGGTCATTGCTGGCAAGTTGATAATTAGACATTGATCTAGCTAACGAACCTATGTGAATAGGTGTGCGGAAATATTCGCCGTCAAGGCATTATCTGGGAGGATTGCATGAAAACTGGCACCATCAAGGGTATGGTATCGGCCGTCGCATTGACAGCCGCGCTCGCCTGGAGCCCAACCGCGGCTTTGGCGCAGGACGGGGCGGGCAATACGCGCAGCGATGACGAAATCGTCGTGACCGCCCAGCGCCGCGATGAAAAGTCGCTCGATGTGCCAGTGACGGTCACGTCGCTCAGTGCCTCGGCGCTGGAGACGGCGAATGTACAGAGCCTGTCGGATATCGCCAAGATCACCCCGGGTCTGCGGTTCGACTTCGCCAGTGGCTATAGCCAGCCGACCATTCGCGGCGTCGGCACTGCCGTGGTCAGCTCGGGCGCGGTGGGCAATGTCGGTATTTATATCGATGGCTTTTATTCGCCCAACCCGATCGCCACTGACCTGCAACTGCTCAAGACCCGCAGCGTCCAGGTGCTCAAGGGGCCGCAAGGCACGCTGTTCGGTCGCAACACGACCGGCGGCGCGATCCTGGTCCAGACCGCCGATCCCAGCACCGAGACCAGCGGCGAGGCCAAGATTTCCTATGGCCGCTACAACGAGGTCAAGGGTCAGGGCTATGCCACTTTTGGTCTCGGCGAAAAGGTCGCAATCGATGTCGAGGGCATGTACAGCCGCGGCGATGGCTTTGCGACCAACATCGGCACCAACAAGCGCGTCGGCGACTATGAAAACTGGTCGGCGCGCGTCGGCCTGAAGGCAGAGCTGTCAGATTCGATTTCGGTCCTGCTGCGCTATCAGCACAATTCGATCGACGATCCCACGTCCACCTTGATCTCGGGCTACCGCGACACCGAGTCCACTCCGGGCCAAGTCTATATTAACCCCGTCACCGGGGTGCGCACCCCTTTCACCATCACCCAGGGCTCGCCGTTCTTTGCAGCGCCTAGCCAGTTCACCAACAGCCCCGATCAGGTCGCCTGGGGCACCCAGCCTGCCGATCAGCAGTTCTTCCGCAGCAAGTCGGATATCTTCCAGGGCACAATCAAGGCCGATCTCGGCTTTGCCGACCTGACTTCCTACACCCAGTATCGCAAGGAAGACGCGGATTCGCGGATCGAGGGAGACTATTCCGGGGTCGAACTCTTCGACATCGGTTTGCCGAACGACAACATGACCTTTACCCAGGAATTGCTGTTCACCTCCAAGCCTGGCACCCGGCTGCAATGGACGGCGGGGCTGTTCTACGTGAAGAACCGCGACACCTACCGCGTGTTTTTCGACTTCTTCCCGGCGCTGGGCGTGAGCAGCCGCAGCTTTGAATTCGGCTCCAGCTCGGTTTCGCAGTCT
>CAXNKI010000307.1:0-3205 GCA_964202645.1 Alphaproteobacteria bacterium
TGGCGGCGGGGCATCCGAAGCCCGCGCGATCCAGTCTTCCCAGTGCACCAGCCCGCCGCGCGGTTTGCAGCGCCAACCCACGACCAGGCCCACCCCGGTCTCGGCGGCAGCGGCCATTCCGGCCTCGACCGTCTCCGGGCCAACCAGCAGCACCGAAGAAACGGAATCAGCGAGGATATAGGCGAGTTCGCGCGCCGTCAGATGAAAACTCGCCGGCACGGTCGAAACGCCAGCCTCGATCCCTGCGACATAGGCCAGTGCCGTCTCCGCACTGTTTGGGGCGAAGACGCAGACCCGCCGGGCTGCATCCACTGCGCCACGCATGGCGTTGGCCGCGCGGTTCAGCACAGGATCGAGTTTGGCCCAAGTCCATGACTGGCGTTCGTCGGCGAGCGCCAGTTCGTCGTGGCGTGCGGGATCGAGCCGGGAAAGGGTGAGCGACATCAGGCAGCCTCTCGCTTGAGAATGGCGGGCGCGAGGTAGCGCAGCGCCATTCGGAAACAGATGAGGGCAATCACGGCGCCACCTGTGACGACGATGGCCAGTGAATGACCAAGCCTGGCTTCGTCCTGAAACACATGGTCGGTAATTGCCGCGACCAATGTCGGTCCGCCGCCTTGGCCGAACAGGGTGAAGACGAACAGGAAAAAGCCGAGCAGCCGTGCCCGCGCCGTCGCCGGCGAAATCAGTGCAAGGATCGAGGAGACATAGACCATGAACGGCACGGTGATGAACTGCGCGACGCAATAGCCGGCGAGGAAGGCCCAGGGATTGTCGGCAAAAAACATCCAGGCGACAACCGGCAAGAGGGCCAAGATGAGCCAGGAATAAAAGCGCAGATGCGCATCCTTCATCCCTCGGGCGAACAGCCGGTCGACAATCCAGCCATTGGCCAGCAGCGAAAGCGCCGAGATCACATTCATCGCGCTCAGTGCGCTGCCGTATTGCACAGGTGCCCAGCCGAAACGCCGTTCGATGAAAGCCGGCACCCAATTGGTCATCGAATAACCGCAGATCGACAGACAGGACGTTCCGACAAGCATCAGCACCAACAGCCGCCAATTGGCGCTAAGGAAGGGTGTTAGAGTTTCAGCTGCGCTGGCCTCCGCCGATTTGCCAGGGGCGCGGCGACGGCCCGGATCGGGGAACGAGAACACCAGGAATGCCAGCAACAGCCCCGGTGCGCCGACCATCATCAGTACCATCTGCCAGGGCTCTGCCGGTCCATGAAACGGGATGTCATAGCCAGCGCGCGTTGTGGCATAGGCAATGGCCAGGCCGCCCAGCCCGAATGCCGTGGCCGACCCGACCTTGCCGGCCATCTGGAACGTTGAGGTGGCGCGAGTCAGCAGGCGCTGAGGAAAGCCATCGGCAATCAGCGAATAGGCCGCAGGAAGCAGCGCTGCCTCGCCCGCGCCGACAAAGACGCGGGCGATCAGCAATTCGTGATAGGTCGTGGCGAAACCGCAAGCAATTGTCGCCAGGGCCCAGGCAATCGCCCCGCCGAAGATGATCCAGCGCCGCGACCAGCGGTCCGCGGCCCAGCCCAGCGGCATTCCGAGCAGCGCATAGGATACTGCAAAGGAGGTCGAGGTGATCATGCTCATCTGCACGTCGGAGAGGCCGAGATCGAGCTTTACCGGGGTAACCAGCATCGACAGGATCAGACGGTCGAGCCATGAGAAGACATAGAGAATGAAAAGCACGGCGACCATCCACCAGGCCCTGCCCAATCGCTGATCTGTTTCGCGCGTAGTCATAAAGCTCCCCCTCCCTTGACCCGGCCGATCAGCGCTTGGGCAATGCGCCGAGTTCGGCAATCTTGAGCTTGGCCAGTTGCGCCATGTGCACTTCGTCAGGGCCATCGGCAAATCGCAGGAAGCGGGCGTTCGAGAAAGCCTCGGCCACGGGGAAGTCATCAGTCAGCCCGATTGCGCCGTGGATCTGGATTGCCCGGTCGGCTACGGTCTGGCTCATGCGCGGAGCGACGATCTTGATCGCGGCAATCAGGTCTTTCGCCACCTTGTTGCCATACCGGTCCATCGCGTCGGCGGCCTTGAAAGTCAGCAGGCGGGCCTGTTCGATCTCGCAGAAACTCAGAGCAATGTCTTGCCGGATCGAGCCCTGCTCTGAGAGCTTGCGTCCAAAAGCAACGCGGCTTTCGGCGCGGCGGACCATGTATTCGAGCGCGCGCTGCGCCTGTCCGACGAGGCGCATGCAATGGTGGATGCGCCCCGGTCCGAGCCGGCCTTGCGCGATCTCGAAGCCGCGCCCTTCTCCAAGCAGCAGGTTGCTTGCCGGCACGCGGACATTGTCAAAAGTGATCTCACAGTGGCCGCCGGGACCGTGGAACGATCCCAGTACGCCGAGCGGACGGACGATCTCGATCCCCGGAGCTTCGGCGGGAATGAGGATCTGCGAATGCTGCTGGTGGCGGCCAAGATCGGCATTGGGGGTCCGGCCGATGAGGATGAAGAGCTTCGTGTTGGGGTCCATCGCCCCCGAAATCCACCACTTGCGGCCATTGATCACGTATTCGTCGCCGTCGCGGATGATGGTGGTGGCGAGGTTGGTCGCGTCAGAAGAGGCGACATCGGGCTCGGTCATAACATAGCTCGAGCGGATTTCCCCGGCGAGCAGAGGCTTTAGCCATTGTTCGTGATGCTCCACCGTGCCGTAGCGCGCGAGCAGTTCCATGTTGCCCGTGTCCGGCGCAGAGCAGTTGAAGAACTCGCTTGCCCCGACCACGCGGCCCATCTGTTCTGCCAGCGGCGCATATTCGAGGTTGGTGAGCCCTGGGCTCCATTCGCCGTACTCATGCGGCAGGAACAGGTTCCACAAGCCCGCCTCACGCGCCTTCTGCTTGATCGGCTCGATCCCCGGCCAGCGCTGCCACTGGGTCGCCGGATCGTTCTGCCAGTGCTCCTTTTCCTTCTCGATCGGATAGACGTGCTCGTCCATGAAGGCGATCAGGCGCTCGCGAAGGTCATTCACCTTGGGGCTGAATTCGAAGTCCATGCGGTTTGTCCTTTTCGAAACTTCTAGAGCAGCAGGCCGCCGTCAGCGATGATCGTCTGCCCGGTAACGTAGCTCGAGAGCGGAGAAGCGAGAAACAGCGCGACCCCGGCCATTTCCTCGATTTTGCCAAAGCGGCCGAGCGGGATCTTGGCCAGTGCGCGGCCTCGGCGCTCGTCGCTGTCCATTG
>CAXNKI010000308.1:0-3199 GCA_964202645.1 Alphaproteobacteria bacterium
CTGCCACTAAGGGCACGCGCCTGAGTTTTCAGGTTATGAATTTCTTGGGCTTCCTCGACCTGCGGGCGTGGCGGAATTGGTAGACGCGCTGGTTTTAGGTACCAGTATCGCAAGATGTGGGGGTTCGAGTCCCTTCGCCCGCACCAATTTCCGCCCATGCGCCAGGCGGCGGAGCGCCCCAGCCAAACTAAGAAGGCGTTGATTGGTCATGCAAATTGTCGAAACCACCAATGATGGTCTGAAGCGTGCCTATTCGGTGAAGATCCCCGCGAGCACGATCGAGGCGCTGCTCGATGGCGAAGTGAAGCGCATGGCGCCGCAAGTCCGCATGCCAGGCTTCCGCCCGGGCAAGGTGCCCGCCAATCTGGTGCGCAAGATGCACGGACCTGCGCTGCATCAGGATGCGCTCAACAGCTCGATTCGCGATGCCATGGACAAGCTGGTTGCCGAGCAGAAGCTGCGTCCCGCGATGCAGCCCGAAGTGACGCTTGGTGAAGGCTATGAGCAAGGCAAGGATGTCGAGCTTTCCGTCAGCCTCGAAGTGTTGCCACAGGTCACCGCGCCTTCGCTTGATGGTCTGGCGCTCGAGAAGCTGACCGTTGCGGTTACCGATGCCGAAGTCGATGAAGCTATTGCCCGGCTCGCCTCTGGCCAGAAGAGCTTCACCGATGCCAAGAAGGGCAAGAAGGCCGAGAACGGCGACCAGGTGGTCTGCGATTTCCTCGGAAAGCTCGATGGCACCGAATTCGAAGGCGGCAAGGCCGAAGACCAGGCGATCGAGCTTGGCGCCGGCCGCTTGATCCCGGGCTTCGAGGACCAGCTCGTCGGGGTGAAAGCCGGCGACGAGACCGTTATCACGGTGACTTTCCCCGATGACTATCCCGCAGCTGAGCTCAAGGGCAAGGCCGCGACTTTTGATATCAAGGTCCATGCAGTCAAAGTCCCCGGCGAGGCCAAGATCGACGACGACTTCGCCAAGAACCTGGGTCTGACTGATCTCGCGCAGCTCACCGGCCTGCTGCGCGGCCAGCTCGAGCAGGAACTTGCCGGGTTGACCCGCACCCAGATGAAGCGTGCGCTGCTCGATCAGCTCGCCGCTGGTCATGATTTTGACGTGCCGCCCTCAATGGTCGAGGCCGAATTTGCCCAGATCTGGCAGCAGCTGACCCAGGAAGCGCGCCAGGAAGAAGATCCCGAAGCCGCGCTCAAGGAAATCGAAGCAGAGAAGGACGATTACCGCGCAATCGCCGTGCGCCGCGTGCGGCTTGGACTGTTGCTCTCGGAAATCGGCCAGACCAACGGCGTCGAAGTGACCAATCAGGAAATGTCGATGCTGGTGCAGCAGGCCGCCCAGCAGTATCGCGCAGAAGACCGCCAGCGCTTCATGGAATATGTCCAGCAGGACCCGATGGCCGCCGCTCAGCTGCGCGCGCCGCTGTATGAGGACAAAGTCGTCGATTTCCTGTTCGACAAGGCCGAAGTCACCGAACGCACTGTGACCCGCGACGAACTGCAGGCTGCGATCGAAGCTGAAGAAGGCGAAACACCTGCCCCGGCCAAGCCTGCGAAGAAGGCTCCGGCCAAGAAGGCAGAAGCCAAGGACGCAAAGCCGGCTGAGGACAAGCCCGCCAAGGAGGCAAAGCCGGCCAAGAAGGCTGCCGCCCCAAAAGATGAGGCTCCCAAGGCTGCTAAGGCTGAGGCTCCTGCCAAGAAGAAGCCTGCAGCCAAGAAGGACTGATTTCAGCCTCGCGGAAATTGCGCGGGACAGCCAGGCGGCTGTCCCTGTTAGCCAGTCCGCCTCAAACCTTCCCAGGCCCGCCCATCGCGGTCAGCGGCGTGGACATGGCTCCGTCCAGCCGGATGGTCTGGCCGTTGAGAAATGGCGTACGCAGGAATGCTTCGACCAGCGAGGCGTATTCGTCCGCCTCACCGAAGCGCTTAGGGAAAGCAACGTTGGCGATCAGCGCGGCTTTCAGCGCATCCGGCGCCCGGGCGAGGCGCGGGGTCCAGATCGGGCCCGGCGCTATGGCCATGACGCGCACGCCGATATCGGCAAGATCACGGGCCATGGCCAGCGTCATGCTGGCGATGCCCCCCTTCCCCGCAGCATAGGCCACTTGCCGCGCCTGGCCATCATAGGCCGCGGTTGACGCAGTGTTGACGATCAATCCGCGCGCTCCATCGCCGTCCGGCGCGTTCGCGGCGAAAGCAGCGGCAGCAAGGCGCGCAACGTTGAACGGGCCGATCAGGTGCAGGTCGATCATCTCGCGGAAGAGCGCCATATCATGTGGTATGCCATCGGCGTCGGCAGTGGCAGGCGTTGTCAGCGAGACCCCCGCCGCATTGACCGCGATGGAAAAGCGGCCGAGCCCCTGCGCGGCGGCAATCGCGCGCAGCACGGCCTCATCATCGCACTGGCCACCCGCCACGCCAACGGCACCCGGCCCGATTTCCGCCGCCGCCGCCGTCACGCGCGCTTCGTCAGGCTCGAACACAACCACGGCCATGCCCAGCGCCGCCAGCCGACGTGCGGTGGCACCACCCAGCCCGCCCGCGCCGCCGCTCACCAGCGCAGAGTGGCCGGCAAAGTCCCCGCTCAATGCTGGAAGCCAGGTGCCGGCATGAACTTCACCTGCAATTCCGACAGGCCGCGGATGATGAAGCTGGGTTCGAAGTCGAACCGGCGGTTGCCTGCCGGACCATGCTTCGCTTCATCAAGATCGATGCGTGAAGTCATCTCGAGGAATTTCTCCAGTATCACGCGCACTTCCACCCGAGCCAGCGGTGCACCGGCGCAGACATGCTTGCCGCGCCCGAAGCCGATGTGTTCCTTGATTTTCGGGCGGTTCAGGATGAAGTCGTTCGGTCTCTCCCAGCGATCGGGATCACGGTTGGCCGCGCCGATCAGCATCAGCACCTTGGTGCCAGCCTTCACCGGCAGCTCGCCGATTTTTGTATCGCGCCGCGCGAGACGCGACAGCTGCTTGGTGGAGCCTTCCAGCCGCAGAACTTCCTCCAGCATCGCCGGAATCAGCGAGGGATCGGCGCGCAACTGGTCCTGCAGGCCGGGAACATCGACGATATAGCGCATCGAATTGCCCAGCAGCTTGGCGCTGGTATCCTGCCCGGCACCGAACATGAAGACGCCCAGCGTCATCAGGTCCATCATCGAAGGGCGGGTTCCGTCCGAATATGCGGC
>CAXNKI010000309.1:0-3184 GCA_964202645.1 Alphaproteobacteria bacterium
GCCGAGCATCTCAAGCGGGTGGGCTCGGGGCTCGAATCGGCGGTTGGCAACTACAACAAGTTCGTCACCAGCTTCGAGCGCAACGTGCTTTCTTCCGGTCGCCGCCTGCGCGACAAGGGCATTGAGATCGGCAAGCGCGAAATCGAGGAAGTGCCGCTGATCGAAAATGCGCCACGCTATGGCGAGCTGGGCGCGTCTTCCGATGAAGTCGGCGCGCTGTTGACGGTTGCCGTTGATAACGATGCGGAAGGAGAGGCAGCATGAAGCGGGTCGCCATTCTGGCTCTTGGCGCACTGTTCGCAGCTCAGCCTGCTCTCGCGAGCTTTGCCGTTCCCGACAACCGCCCCGGCGCATTTGCGCCGCGCGACGCGTGCTTCAAGACTCCTGGCGCTCGGGCGTTCGCGGCATTCCTGCGAGGCGCGATTGCCCGGCGCGATGCGAATGCCCTGGCGCAGCTTGCGGCAGAGGATGTCCGGCTCGATTTCGGCGGGGGCGCGGGCAGGGCGGAGCTGCGCCGGCGACTCACCGGGGCCGAAGGCGGTGAACTGTGGCGTGAACTTGCCGAGGCCGCCAATCTCGGCTGCGCGATGAGCGAAGGCGACATGGTCTTCCCCTGGCTCTTCGCGCAGGAACTGGGTGATGTCGATCCGTTCGACGCGTTGGTGGTGACTGGCCCTGCTGTGCCGCTCTATCGGCGCGCTGACAGCCGCCTCGCGCCCATCGCGCGGCTCAACTGGCAGCTGGTTATAGCGCAAGGCGACGGTCTGGCAGCCGATGCCGGCAAGCGCCCCTTGCGCCGGATATCAGTGATCGGCTCGCGGCTTGAAGGTTATGTTCCCACCACAAGCCTGCGCAGCCCGCTGGCTCACCGCCTGCTGGTCAGCCGTGTGGGCGCAGGCTGGCGGATCACTGCCTTCGTTGCGGGGGACTGATTGGCGTCAGCTTTCCAGCTGGCGCAGCAGGCTGCGCACGTCGCCGTCCATATCGGCATCGCGGGTGCGCAGGTCTTCGATCAGGCGCACGGCGTGGATCACCGTGGAATGATCGCGTCCGCCAAACTTGCGCCCGATTTCAGGATAAGAGCGAGGCGTGAGCACTTTGGCGAGATACATCGCCACCTGCCGTGGACGAACCACCGCGCGGGCCCGGCGCTTCGATGACATCTCGGTGCGATCAACCCGGTAGAACTGACAGACAGTGCGCTGGATTTCGTCGATGGTGATACGGCGACGATTGGCCGAGAGGATGTCGGTGAGCTGCTCTTCGGCGAGCTGAAGCGAGACTGCTTGGCCCGTCAGCTGCGCATATGCGATCAGCTTGTTAAGCCCGCCGACCAGTTCGCGGATGTTGCGATTGATCGTGCGCGCCAGGAATTCGATGACATCGGCGGGCACTTCCGTCGGCGAAAAGCGCGCCAGCCGGTATTCGAGGATCGAGCGACGCAAATCGATATCGGCGGGCTGGATATCGGCAACCAGACCCATCGACAGGCGTGACAGCAATCTTTGCTCCACCCCGTCAAGCGCTTGCGGCGCGCGGTCGGCGGCGAAGACCAGCCGCTTGCCCTCGGCGAGCAGTGCGTCGATTGTATAGAGCAGCTCTTCCTGCGCGGAGGCCTTGCCGATGATGAACTGGATGTCGTCAACCAGCAGCAGGTCGAAGCCGCGCAACCGCGACTTGAATTCAATGGTCTGGTTCTGCCGCAGCGCCTGGACGAATTCGACCATGAAGCGTTCGGCCGAGCAATAGAAGATGCGGCTGCGCGGATGCGCAGCGAGATAAGTGTGGCCGATGGCGTGGAGCAGGTGCGTCTTGCCCTGGCCAGTTGCTGCTTTGAGGTAGAGCGGCGCGAACTGGGGCTTTTCGACCGCAGCCATGCGCTGGGCGGCATTGGATGCCAGGATGTTCGACGTCCCGGTCACAAAGCTGGCGAAAGTCAGCGACGGATCAAGGCCGATCGGCGCCTGGCCGAGCGATCCCAGCTCTTCGCCGCCGCAGACCAGCATGGTGCCGTCCCGCATTGTGCCTGACGTATCATTCGCCGCGTTGCGCGAGTCGCCGACGCGAAGCTCGGGCATCTGACGCCGGCCGGGGTGAACCGCAACCCGGACATGACGGACATCGGGACGGGCGATTTTCCAGGCGAGCGACAGCCTGTCGGCGAATCGGTCGGAAACCCAGTTGGCGGAAAATTCGGTCGGCAGGAACAAGTCGAGCGTGCCAGTTTCTTTGCAGAAAGTGCCAAGCTGGATCGGCTTGATCCACTGGCTGTGCAGCTGCTGACCCAGGTCCTTGCGCAAACCCTGGTTTATATCGGCCCAGTCAGCTGCGAGATCGATCGCTTCCTGGTCTTCTGGTATCTGCACTTTGCCCCTCTGTCCTTTGCCTTGCCGCATTGCGACGCCGTCAGCTTCTTCCGACGCTATTGCCACCGGCCCCACTCCTCAATCACCATTGCCGTCTCCTTCCACCCGGCAGTGCCAGGCAAACGGATCTTTCGCGCCCATCCCCCCCTGGGATGGGACGCCTCGTGCAAAGGCATGTCACGTAAACGCCTGGACCTGTTCGGCACCGGGCATGGATGGTTTATGATTGAGTCAGAGCAAAGGGCAAGGCGCGAAGTGTAAAAAAAAAGAAATATTTCGCCTTGACAGTCCACAGGGGCCGGAAAACCTTAGTTAAATTGATAACTAATTGAATTTACTATATATTTCAGCCGTGTGACAAAAAATCACGGGGATTCCAAACCTTTGGCTTAAACACCTCGAACCGCGCTGGCCGATGTGGCCAGGCGGTCCTGGATGGTTAATCTGAATGTTCTATTTTCGTGCCCGGACTCTGGAGACGGGCGTCCCGAATCGATGGCCGAATCGCGGGTGGATCCCCCGCAGGGGATCCAAGGGCAAATCAGATGGCAGCGACGCGCTTCGTCAGCCGCGACAACTTGCGTGAAGCCGTGTTGCGATGAAGTACGCCGCGCGCAACACCACGTGCCAGTTCCGGCTGAGCCGCCTTGAGCGCCTCGGCTGCCGCCACTTTGTCGCCGCCAGCCAGCGCAGCTTCGACCTTCTTTACGAAAGTGCGGATGCGGCCAAGCCGGTTGCCGTTGATTTCGGCGCGGCGGTCGTTGCGGCGGATGCGCTTGCGTGCTTGTGGCGTATTGGCCATGATCGTCCTTGTGTCT
>CAXNKI010000310.1:0-3169 GCA_964202645.1 Alphaproteobacteria bacterium
TAGACATAAGCCAAACGCCTCGGGAACTCGAAGCTCGTTCTAAAACTTTCCTTGTTGTCAAATCGCGATTTCAACGCTGTCCAGGTAGCTGGACAGCTCACTTAACAACTCTTGCGTTCTGTGGAGGTCCAGATCCTCGGATGCCTGCTCGAGACCTGCGCCGAGGTCGGTGATCGTCTGAAAGCCAAAACTGCCTCCGGACCCTCGCAAATTGTGCCCTAGTATTGTCACGGCTGCAAAGTCGGCACGTTCCAGGGCTTCCCGCATAGCGGCGCCATTGTTCCGGCAGTTTTCCAAATATGCTGGGATCCGTTCCGCCCACTTCTGCGCCGGCTGCGGGTCACTGCTGTTCGCACGGCCATCCGCTTGCCACGGCTGGGACCCGGCCGCTGAAAAGTCTCTGATCGCCTGAAGCAGGACATCCTGCTTGATCGGCTTGGTCAGATAGGCCGTGCATCCCGCCGCCAGGCACGTCTCCCGGTCGCCCTTCAAAGCGGAGGCCGTCAGGGCAATGATCGGGGTTGGCGGCCGGCCATTGGCTTTCTCCCAGGCGCGCAGGGTCCGCGTCGCGGTCAATCCGTCCATTACCGGCATTTGTCGGTCCATCAGCACCAGATCATAGTGACCAGCCTTGAACATCTCGCAGGCGATCAGCCCGGTTTCAGCGACATCGATCTGATAGGGTGTATGATCGAGATAGGCCAAGGCGATGGTGCAATTATCAGGCGAATCCTCTGCCATGAGAATGCGCAGTGGCTGCAATGGCGCATCGCTGCCAGTGCCGGCTGGCGCGCCGACCGGGTGGTTGGCAGTGCCCCAGATTTCGAACGGGACCGCGAAACCGAAAGTGCTGCCCTTGCCGAATTCGCTGGCTACCCAGATGCGACCACCCATCAATTCGACCAGCTGTTTGGAGATCGTCAGGCCAAGCCCGGAGCCGCCAAACCGGCGGGTCGTTGACGAATCTGCCTGGGCGAAGCGCTCGAAGACAGTGACGAGTTTCTCTTCAGCGATGCCGATGCCGGTGTCCGTGACGGTAAACCGCAAGGCGGTGGGAACACTGCAATCCCGATCCAGTTCCACGGTCAGCGTGACCTGGCCGGACTCGGTAAATTTGATGGCATTGCCGAGCAGGTTGAGCAGCACTTGCCGCAGTCGCGTCGGGTCGCCGACGAGGTCATTGCTGACGCTGGGCGCAATCTCGCACTGCAGGATCAGGCTCTTCTCCTGCGCGCGCGGCAAGACCATCTCGATCACCTTCTCCAGATGATCGCCGAGCGAGAAACCGGTTTGCTCGAGATCGAGCTGCGCTGCCTCGACTTTGGAGAGATCAAGAATGTCGTTGATCAAATTCAGCAGGTTATCGCCTGAACGGCGGAAAATCTGGACATATTTGTCCTGTTCAGGAGTGAGCGTGGTCTTGGCCAGCAGATCGGCGATGCCCATGATCGCATTCATCGGCGTGCGGATCTCGTGGCTCATGCTGGCGAGGAAATCCGATTTGGTCCGGCTGGCGCTTTCGGCAGCAGCCTTGGCCAGTTGCAGCTCCTGCTCGAACCGCTTGCGCTCGGTGACATCACGCGCTGCGGCGAAAACCCCCTGCAAAGTGCGATTGCGATCATAGAAGGTCGTCGCGTTATAGGAGACCACGGTCTGCTTGCCATCTCTCGCGCGGGCGGTGAGCTCGTAATCAGTGACCGACTTCTCGTTGAGCACCCGCTTGATCCCGGCCTCCGCCCGGACAGGATCGGTGAAGCAATCCTTGAACGGCGCCCCGATCAACTCATCGCGCGTGCACCCGGTCAGCGCCTCCATCTGCTTGTTGACGTCAGTAATGATGCCAGCCGGATCGGTTGTCATCAGCGCGTCGATGTTCGATTCGATCAGCGAGCGGGTATAGAATTGCTGGTCACGCAAGCGCTGGTCGGATTGTTTCTGCTGTTCCTCGACCAGCTTGCGTGCAGTGTTGTCGGTACCGATCAGCAGGTAGCCGATGATGACATCGGCGACGTCGCGCAATGCAGTGACCGAGACCACCGCCGGGAAGCGGGTGCCGTCCTTGCGGATATAGGTCAGCTCGTAAATGTCTTCGATGCCGCGCGAAGCCTTGAACACCAGCGCCTCGAAGCCCGGCGTGATCGGAGTTTCCAGCTCGGCACTAAGCGCCTGGGCACGGGCGATCAGCTCTTCCGGATCGGAGATGTCCGCCGGTGTTCGCGTGTTCATCACTTCGGCTGCCGTGTAGCCCAGCATCTGCTCTGCCCCGACGTTGAAGATCTGGATCACGCCCTTGGCGTCAGTGGCAATGCTGGAGAAATTGGCGCTGTTGAAAATAGCGCTCTGGAGCGCATCGGCATTGACGATGGACTCTTCCGTCTGTCCAGCCGCGTTGCCGAAAGCGAGAGGGATCAGGCTCATTGCGTCCGCTTCGGTCGGTGGGGCTAAATCTGTTGGTGAAATTGCGATGGCTTGTCCTGACTCAAGGTTCGGTCCGGGGCCACTGGAGCGCCCCGGATACGACCGGAAATTCTAGTGAAGCAGCTCGCCCAAGAACGATCCGAGCTGCGCGGGAGAATAGGGCTTTTGCAGGAAGCGCCCGCCGGGGACGAACCGCCCGGTCATATCGTCGGTAAGCGAGCTTCCTGAGGTGTAAAGCACCGGCAAATCAGGCCGCAGGACAATTGCCTGATTAGCGACATCGTAGCCACCGAACACCAATGCTGCGAGACGGATATCTACGAAAAGGGCGTCGATATGGTGCGGGGCCACAAGATGCAAAAGTGCTCCGGCAAGGTCGCTCGCAGCCAGCGTGTTGTGGCCCATATCCTCAATAACCCACTCGGAGTTTTGGCGAATGAATATTTCATCGTCGACGACAAGAATTACGGCCATCAGCAGGACATCTGGTGTGGAGTTGACATGGCGAAAAGTCCCCGGTTGGCGCTTCTTTAAATTCTGGCGCGCTGCGGTAACTCGCGCCGAAGGAAAAGGTTCCGGAGATAGCGGTTCGCACAAAAAATAAATGCTCGACTGCTTGCGGAAGAGTTCAGACCCGCCGGAAACGGCAGAGTTGCGGCGCATTGCCGCCATCCCTTGCACTTTCCTCGCCCCCCCAAACCTGCCATCCTCCCTCGACAAAGCCAAACCCCCGATAGCCGCGCCTGCGTTC
>CAXNKI010000311.1:0-3166 GCA_964202645.1 Alphaproteobacteria bacterium
CCTGGTACCAGTTGGATCGGAGTCTCGGCAATGGGCCGCAGGGCCAAGGTTGCAATGCCCTCGCGATCCCCCAGCAAAGCCGATGCGACAATCGCCTCGACCAGGGCAATGGGGGCGACGCGTCCGCCCGCTTCCTCGGCCACCACCGCCGCATCCAGCAGCGACATGCCCGCTGCCCGCATCGCCGGAATGCCGAGCCCGATCAGCTTCTCCCACAGCGCCGCGTCGAACCCGCTCGCTTCGGCCGCGCGCAACCGCGCCGGAGTGCATTCCGCCTCGAACAGCCGCCGGACGGTGTCTTGGAGCAGAACCTGCTCTTCGGTCAGACCGAGATGCATGGCAGCGCGCCCTCAGCCCTTGGGTTGCGCCTTGTTCGCGGCAGTCATCTGCTCGAGATTGGCCAGCGTTGCATTGCCGGGATTGACCACCCAGGCATTGGCGTGGCCGAGAGAATGCATGTCAAACACGCTTTGCAGCGCCACATACATGCCCTGGATGTCCTGAGTCTGGTTGACCGCGCGCTTGGCCATCATCAGCCCGTGCGGGTGCATCTTGGAAATCTTCTTCGCGAGCGCCAGGGTCTGTTCCTGCAACTCGTCGGCGGGGACGACGCGGTTGACCATGCCAAGACGGTGCGCTTCTTCGGCGCTGACGAATTCGGCGGTGAACAGCATTTCCTTGGCCTTGCGCGCGCCCAGTTCCCAGGTGTGGCCGTGGTATTCGACCCCGCCGATGGCCATGACTGCCACCGGATCGGAGAAGCGGGCATTGTCCGCCGCGATGATCAGGTCCATCGGCCAGACCAGCATTAGCCCGCCGGCAATGCAGGCGCCTTGCACAGCGGCAATGGTCGGCTTCTGGATATCACGCCATTTGCGGGAATAGCCGAGGAAGTGCTTGGTTTCCCACTTGTACATGCCCATCAGGCCGTTCTCAGATACATCGTCGAACATCGATTTCCAGGGATCGTAGCTCCGCACTTCGGGCGAGATGTCATGTCCGGACGAGAAGTGTTTGCCGTTGGCGTTGAGGATGATGACTTTTACCGCAGGGTCATTCGCCGCTCTGTCGAATGCGGCATCAAGCTCGTTCAGCAGCGGTGGGTTCTGGGCGTTGTTGGTTTCAGGACGGTTTAGCGTGATGATGGCGACGGCTTCATCCAAGCGGTATTCGATCAGGCTCATGGCACTCTCCAGAATTGCTGAAACCGGCTTGGGCCTGTGCCCCGGCTAAGGCAATTGGCAATTCGCCCCCACATCGTCCGTGCACATTTGTGATGGTCTGTAAGCGGCCTTCGCGCACCCGCAGGTTTGGGTGTATGTCGGTGCTTCACCCCATAGAGGTTCTTGCCATGGCCGCCCTGCCCTATCCCGTCTACGACGCGGACAACCATTATTACGAAACCGCCGATGCCTTCCTGCGCTATCTCCCCAAGCAGTATCGCAACGAATTTCAATATGTTGAAGTGCGCGGGCGCACCAAGCTCGCAGTGGCGGGCCGGATAACCAACTATATTCCCAACCCGACCTTCGAGATCGTTGCTGCGCCCGGCAGCCACGAGAAATGGTATCGTGCGCAGAACCCGGAAGGCCTGAGCCTGCGCGAACTGCAGGGCGAGCCGATCGCGGCCCCGCAGGCTTTTCGCTCATCGGCGGAACGGCTGACCCTGATGGACGAGCAAGGCCTGCATGCCTCGCTGTTTTTCCCGACGCTCGCCTCGGTGATCGAGGAGCGGATGAACCACGATCATGTGCTGATGGCCAGCGTGATCCATTCGCTCAACCAGTGGGTCGACGAGGAATGGGGTTTTGCCCGCGAAGGCAGGATCTTTGCCGCGCCGGTGATCGGCCTTGCCGATGTCGACCTGGCAATCGACGAGCTGGAATGGGCGCTGAAACGCGGTGCCCGCTCGATAATAATGCGCCCGGCGCCGATCTCGGGCTTCAAGTCGCGGCGCTCACCGGGCGCTGCCGAGTTCGATCCCTTCTGGGCGCGCTGCGCCGAAGCGAAGATTTTTGTCAACCTGCACCTCTCGGACTCGGGATATGACCAGCACTACCGCAAGTGGTCGGGCGGCGAGGGCAACGAGAACGGCGGCTTCGATCGCAGCGATCCTTTGCAAGAAATGTTCGACCCAATGAGCCGCGCGATCTTCGACATGATCGCAGCGCTGGTCTGCCACGGCGTGCCTGCCCGCTTCCCTGACATCCGTTTTGTCTCGGTCGAGAATGGCTCGGTCTGGGTCAGGGAATTGGTGCGCCTCTTCAAGAAGAGCTACGGCCAGGCACCGCAAAACTTTGCCGGCGATCCGCTGGAAATGTTCCGCCGCAACTTCTTCGTTGTGCCGTTCTACGAGGATGATGTCCGCGGACTAGCAGACATGATCGGCATGAACCGCGTGCTGTTCGGCAGTGATTATCCGCATGCCGAAGGTCTGGGCACGCCACTCGACTTCCTGAACGAACTGGAAGGGTTCAGCGACGCCGAGGTCAAAGCGGTGATGAGCGACAATTTGAAGGGTTTGCTGGAGGGCGCGCGGGACTGAGCTGACAGGTCATCCGAGTGCCGCGATCACCTCGTCCTTGCTGGTAATCGTTGCGAGCATCCGCAGCTGGTGCTCGACGATGATGCGGTGCGCCTCGCGGTCGGCACCGGCGATGCAATCCTCGGGAATCACGGCGTGATAGCCGAATTCTACCGCCGCGATCGTCATACCGGCGATTGCGACATTGGTGGAAACACCAGTGATCACGACCGTCTCCACGCCCATTCGGCGCAAAGTCAGATCCAGCGCGGACCCGTGAAAGGCAATCAGCCCGGCGCCGCGCTGGATAACGAAATCCTCTGGCCTTGGCGCAATTTCGGGCGGGTGTTCGATATCGGGGCTGCCGGTCACCATGTTGCGCAGCTTGGCCGAGATGGCTGAAATCATGGTGTTGATTTTCTTGTCTGCCATGTCGGGCCGGTTTGTGGCGGGGGTGTAGAAAATCGGATGGCCCTTCGCGCGGAAGGCAGCGATCAGTTCGGCAATGTTGACGACGATGTTGCGCTCTGCCGCAATCTCGGCGAGCGCGGGGAAGATCGCGCGCTCCTTGTCGAGCAATCCGATCTGGACTTCGTTGACGATCAGCGCGGGCTTCTGGCCGCTGGCGAGGCTTTTGATCAT
>CAXNKI010000312.1:0-3164 GCA_964202645.1 Alphaproteobacteria bacterium
CGCCACCGCCGCCGCCACGCGGAGCGCCGCCAAAGCCGCCGCCACCGCCGCCGCGTGGTGCGCCGCCGAAGCCGCCACCGCCGCCACGCGGAGCGCCGCCGCCGAAGCGATCACCGCCGCCACCAAACCGGTCGCCGCCGCCGCCAAAGCGATCACCACCGCCGCCGCCGCCCATGAATGGATCGAAACCGTCTTCGCCGAAACCGTCCCGCTTGTCCCGGCCCCGGCCGCGACGTCCTCTGTCAAAACTCATCTTACTCGACGCACCTTCTTTGCCCTAATCATCGCCGCCGTGCCGCGCGGACAATCGCAGCAAGCGCCACAGGCAGCGTCACGCACTTTGCGCGGCACCCTCCTCTGCAAGGTTGTGCATAACCCAAACAATTGCGAATGGCGAATCGATTCAGGAGGCGTTCAGTCTTGCTCTGGCGGGTGTGACATTTCTGCCATGCCCTGCCCACAGCATGGGTCGCGCTTGCCTCTGATGGCAAGGCTTGGCAGATGGCCTTTCGCCCCTCTCGCGCAAAGGTCTTCAGCCCATGTTCCGCCAGATCACCAATCAGGTCTTCGCCAGCCCGCAGATCGGCCTCGCCGAAGTGGCCGAGGCGAAAGCGCAAGGCATCACGCTGATCATCAACAACCGGCCCGAGGGCGAGAGCGACGACCAGACCCCGGGCTGCGAGATCGAGGCGGCGGCGCGCGCAGCGGGCCTCGAATACCTCGCGATTCCCATCACTCATGCCGGTTTCAGCCAGGCGCAAGTTACCGCGATGGCCGAGGCGCTGGCGAGCGCGGCGGGTCCGGTGCTCGCCTATTGTCGCTCAGGCACCCGCTCGACGCTGCTCTGGGCGCAGGCCGAAGCCAGCCGGGGCACCGATCCGGGCGTGATTGCCGCCAGCGCTGCCAATGCCGGCTACGACATCTCCCCGGTCCGCGCGGTGGTCGACATGCTGGCGGCCGGCAAGGAATGAACGCGATTGCCTTGCAGCTTGGCGGCTCGCTCATCGCGATCCTGCTGCTGGCGCTGATCGCCCGCAAACTTGGGCTGGGTGGCGACGTGCGCATCCGCGATGCAGATGAGGCGCGCAGGCTCGCCGGGGAAGCGCTCTACGGCTTCGAGGCTGTCGATGTCGGGCTCGACCGGGCGGGGATCGGCGCGCTGCTGCGCGATGGCTCGGGCCGGGTGATGCTGCTGCGCCGTCACGGCGCGCATTTCGCCGCGCGGCTGCTCGAGCGGCACGACAACATCCGGCTTGACCGCAATTTCCTGGTGATCGGCACAGGCGAGCGCACTTTCGGCACCGTGACACTTGATTTGCGCGAGGAAGCCCAGGCCTGGGCCGGCGCGCTGCGCCGTCTGGGGAGCTGACAGCGATGGAATTCGATCCTGTCCCTTACGCGATTCCGGCCTTTGTGGCTCTGATCCTGCTCGAAATGTTCTGGGCAAAGCGCCGCTCGCCCACCGCCTATGAGCCGCGTGACACACTGACGTCGCTGGCGCTGGGCCTCGGCAGCACGGCAGTGGGCGTGGCAGCGGCAGGGGGCATTTTCGCTTTTGCCATGTGGCTCTACAGCTTTCGCATTTACACCTTCGGCTGGGAGTGGTGGGTCTGGGCGCTGGCCTTCGTGGCTGACGATCTGGGCTATTACATCGGCCACCGCCTCGGCCACCGGGTGCGCTGGTTCTGGGCGAGCCACATCAACCACCATTCGAGCCAGCACTACAATCTCTCGACCGCGCTGCGCCAGACCTGGACCGGGCCGGTGGCGCTGTCGTTCCTGTTCCGGCTGCCGTTGGCGCTCGTCGGCTTCCACCCGGCGATGCTGGCGACCTGCGCGGGCTTTAACCTGATCTACCAGTTCTGGATCCACACCGAGGCGATCGGCAGGTTGCCGCGCTGGATCGAATGGCTGATGAACACCCCCAGCCACCACCGCGTCCACCACGCCACCAACCCGCGCTATCTGGACCGCAACTATGCCGGCGTGTTCATCGTGTGGGACCGCCTGTTCCGCAGCTTCACCCCGGAGGAAGACACCGAGCCGGCGCGTTATGGCATCACCAGGCAACTCGGCAGCTTCAACCTTTTGTGGGCGGCATTCCACGAATGGATCGCGATTGGGCGGGATGTGTGGAGTGCACCGTGGCGGGCGAAGTGGGGCTATGTCTGGCGCGTGCCGGGCTGGAGCCACGATGGCAGTCGCGAGACCTCGGACATGATCCGGGCGCGGTGGCTGGAGCGGGAACAACAGGCACAGGCGCTCAATCTAAACGCCATGTCGGCCATGCTGGGTGACAATCGGCAAGTCGGGACGCGCAAGGATTAGCGCGCAAAGCCAATGAGGTGTGGTCGGAGCACCGAAACCCAGGCTCTGTAACCTTCGATTGAAAGGTGAAGACCGTCCACTGTGAGCTCGGGACGGATTGCGCCATTCGTCCCGGCAAGTGCTGGCCAGACATCAATGTAAGTCGCTTCTTTTTCGCCAGCTATCCGGCGATAATGCTCATTCAGTCTGACAATGCGGTCCCGGAAGTGCACCGAACGAGGGAGAACGCTGTTCACGAAAAGCGACGTCGCCGGGGACATGGATCTGATGCTCTGCACCAGCTCACTCATTTGCTCCGCGATCTTTTCAACGTCGGAGGATTTTCCGAGCCCGTGAAGGTCATTTGTTCCAATAAGCAGTGATACCGCCTTCGGTTTGACCAGAGCTGACTGCAAACGCGCTTGCACGTCACAAATGGCCTGACCGCCAATGCCCCGATTGATAGTTGCAAGTTCGGGAAACCAGTCCTGCCACTCGGTCCATTCCGTAATGCTGTCGCCAAGAAAAACGACTCGGCCAGGTGCCGGGGGAACGGCTGTGAACTGGGCTTCGCGTTGCGCCTGTTTTGGACGGAGCGCGCACCTCAGTAGCGGCGAAACGAGCGGAAGGATGCGGTCGAGGTGCATATTCATAGGGGAGCCCAATGATTTTGAGCGGCATAATCCGACACGCCTGAAACGCAAAGCAAGGTTGTCTTTCAGCTTACTTCATCGTCTGGCGCGATCCTAAAATTGAATCGCGCTTTCTCTCCCTTCAGACCAAACAAAAAAAGGGGCCCGGACGGCTGGTCCGGGCCCTTGAAGGTGGTGTTCGCAGGAGGAACATCGGATGGCGGG
>CAXNKI010000313.1:0-3151 GCA_964202645.1 Alphaproteobacteria bacterium
CTCGGAGAGCTTGTAGTTCTGGATCTCGGTGCCGAAAGCGCCGTCGGTGATCAGGATGCGCCTCGCGGCTTCGGCCAGCAAGGTTTCGCGAGCATTGTTCATTTCGGCCTCAGTCCAAGCAGCTGGCAGATGGCATAAGCCTGATCCGCGCGGTTTAGCGTGTAGAAATGGAAATCGCGCGACCCGCCTTCATAGAGCCGGCGGCAGAGGTCGGCGGCGACCACGGCGGAGACAAGGCTGCGCGGCCCCGGACGATCATCCAGCCCGTCAAACATCGCTTCCATCCAGACGGGGATTTCGGTGTTGGCCGACATGCGGCGGATCGCGGCGAAGCTGGTCACCGGCATGATCCCGGGCAGGATCGGCGCAGTGATCCCGGCGGCAAGCGCCTTGTCAAGGAAGCGGAACCAGGCGTCGGTCGAGAAGAAGAATTGCGTGATCGCGCGGGTAGCGCCGGCATCCAGCTTGCGCTTGAGATTGTCGAGATCAGCCTCCGCGCTTGGCGCTTCGGGGTGGACCTCGGGATAGGCAGCAACCGATATTTCAAAAGGGTGTTGCTTGATGAGGCCTGAAACCAGTTCGGCGGCGCTGGCATAGCCTTGCGGGTGCGGAACAAAGCGCCCGCCCGCCTCAGGCGGCGGGTCGCCGCGCAGCGCGACGATGTGACGCACCCCGGCGCTCCAGTATTGGTTAGCAACCTCGGCGATCTCGGCCTTGCTTGCGCCGACGCAAGTGAGGTGGGCGGCAGGCACCAGGCTCGTTTCGCTGACAATCCGCGCGACCGTGGCATGGGTGCGCTCGCGGGTGGAGCCGCCCGCGCCGTAAGTCACCGAAACGAAGCTGGGATCCAGCGGCGCGAGTTCGACTATCGCGTTCCACAGCTGCTCTTCCATCTTCTCCGTCTTGGGCGGGAAGAATTCGAAGGAGACCGATATGTCTCCTGGCAGGGCGGCGAACAGGGGATCGGTCATGTGCTTGCAGCTCTGGCTTGCGTGGGAAGGTTGGTAGCAGGCGCAGTGCCCGATTGCCTGGCTGCGGTCCAGATCTTGACCGTCAGCGGGCCGCCAGGCACGGCCACGGCGGGGCCCGGCGCGAAGCCTGCATCGCTCAACAACAGCAGCATCTGTTCGTCAGAAAAGCCGAGCCGGGCGTGAGCATGGCGACTGCGCAGTTCTTCAAGCTCATGAGCAGCGAAGTCGATGATCGCGATGCGCCCGCCCGCCTTCACGACCCGCGCCGCTTCGGCCAGCACTTCCGCCGGATCAAAGGCATAGTGCAGCACCTGATGGAACAGAACGGTGTCAAAGCTGCCATCGGCAAAAGGCAAGGCAGTGAAATCGCCATGCACCAGATCGACCTGCCCGGCCGGCAGCGCCTGCAGACGGGCGCGGGCAATGCGCAGCATTTCAGGGCTCTTGTCGAGACCGGTGACATGGGTGGCTCGGGCTGCGAACAATTCGGCCATGCGGCCCGTGCCTGTGCCGACATCGAGCAGTGCGCCCAGCGATGGGCCTTGCGTCGTGGGCGGCACTCCCGCCAGAAGCGCTGCCTCGAGCGCCGCTTCCACGGGCGCATCGGGCGAATGCAGCAGGCGCAACGTGTCCCAATCTTCGGCATGACGGGCGAACCAGGCCTCGGCGCTGGCGGCGCGCGCGGCGCGGATCGCAGCGAGATGACGCCGGTCTTCGGCGCAGCGGGCCGCAAAGATGCCGTCATCGGCCTCACCCACAGCAAGCAGCCGGGCAGCGGCAGCGCCAAGCGGCGGGGCACGGTCTTCTCCGATTGCGCTTCTGAGGAACACCCAGCTGCCTTCCTTGTGCCGCTCGGCAAGCCCTGCGTCGCACAGGATGCGGACATGGCGCGACACCCGCGGCTGGCTCTGCCCGAGCACTTGCGCAAGCTCGCCCACCGCCAGCTCCATGGCGGAGAGCAAGCGCATGATACGCAGCCGGGTCGGATCGGCCAGCGCGCGCAAAAGAGGGTCAATCCGCATGGTCATGTCTATTATCGGAACTCATATAAAGAATTCTTTATATGTGCAAGCAGGCAATCCGCCTGTTGGCTATCTGCCTTGCACGGGCTACAAGCCATAGCGCAGTTTTTGCCGCGATCCACGCGGCGCTGCACTACCGGATGGCCGCACCTTTTGGTGTGGCGCGCGTTTTGAGGGGTTCCGCATGACCAGATTTGCCTATGCCGCCATCGCTTCCGCTGCTGCCCTGATGCTTGCCGCTTGTGGCAGCTCCGACAAAGCCAGCGAAGGCGCGACTGCCGAGAATGTCGAAATGCCGGCCGAAGAGGCGATGTCGGGCGTTGATGCCGGCGCCGCTCCGGCCTCGGATGCTGCTGCCGCGCCTGGAGCGGAAGCTTCGGCTGACGCCAGCGATGCGGCCGCTGCGCCATCAGCCGGCGCAAGCGCTGCTGCCGAAAAGGCCACGGCTGACGCTGAAAAGAAGATGTGAAGACTCTGGGGAGGCGATGCCGGGCATCCCTCCCCGATCTCACCATTCAGCAATAGGCTATCCGCTCCAGCGCCGCGAAGGCTGCCAGCGCACCAGGATCGCCGAACGGCGAGAGTTGGCTCATAAATACCCCGCCCACGCCCTTTGCGGGATCGATCCAGTAGTAGGAGTTGAATATCCCAGCCCAGGCCAGGCTGCCGGGTGACCGTCCGTTTGGACCGGTCTCAGGATTGATCAGGAAGCCCAGCCCCCAGCCGGTATACTGATCGGGGAACGTATCGTAAGGCGCAGCGAGCGCGGGCATGGCGCTGCCCATGTATCCTGCGCGCAGCGGGGCAACTTGATTGCGAGCCATTTCGGCCAGGCCGGCTTCGCTCAGCACGCGGTTTCCGTCAAGCTCGCCGCCGCGCAGCACCGCGCGCACGAACCGGGCATAGTCGGGGGCGGTGCCGATCAACCCGCCGCCGCCCATATCGAACTCGCCCCCGCTCAGGAACATTGGCTTGACCTTGAGCGAGCAACTCTCATCGCGGACATGAACCTGTGCCAAGCCGTCGGGGGCGGTCTGGTAGAAACCGGTGCGAGTCATCCCCAACGGCTCGAAAATATGCTCGGCCATATAGTCGCCCAGCCGCCGCCCGGTGGCCGCTTCGATAGCCAGCCCGACCCAGTCGATCCCGACCGAATAT
>CAXNKI010000314.1:0-3137 GCA_964202645.1 Alphaproteobacteria bacterium
CAAGCGGCACCTCGCCGAACGTGGCGCGTCCCTGATCTCCACGCCGCACGAAGGCGAACTGAAGGCGCTTGAGGCGACATTCGGCTGCTCTGGCACAGGTTCCAAAGTGGAGCGCGCCGCAGCACTGGCGCAGGCCAGCGGCATGGTGATCGTCGCCAAGGGGCCGGACACGGTGATTGCTGCCCCCGATGGCCGCATAGCCTGCGCGCCGCGCGCATCGAGCTGGCTTTCGGTAGCGGGCACTGGGGATGTGCTGGCGGGCACCATCGCCAGCCGGCTCGCCACTGGCGCAGAAGCGTTCACTGCCGCCTCCGAAGGCGTCTGGCTGCATGGCGAGGCAGCGCGCCTGTGCCCGCCTGCATTCACCGCCAGCCAGCTTGCCGCGAAGGTCGCTTGCGCCTACGCGGCCTGTCTATGACCGAAACCGATGAAATTCTGCGCATCGCCGCCAAGGGCGATGGCGTAACTGCCTCCGGGCGCTTTGTCGCCGGGTCCGCGCCGGGCGACCGGCTGATGTCGGATGGCACACTGCAGCATGGACCGCACCACATCGCGCCTGCTTGCCGCCATTTCGGCACTTGCGGCGGCTGCCAGTTGCAGCAGCTCGACGATGCTTCGCTCGCGGACTTTGTCGGCGAGCGGGTGGCCAATGCGGCGACCGGGCAGGGGCTGACGCCTGCGCGGGTTGCCGAGCCGTATCTCTCGCCGCCCGCCAGCCGTCGCCGCGCTGCGCTCCGCGCCGAGAGCAAAGGCGGACGGATCCTGCTGGGTTACCGCGAGGCGCGGTCGCACAAGCTGGTTGATCTCGCCGAGTGCCCTGTGCTGCTGCCCTCGCTGGTCGCGCAGATCCAGCCGATCCGCAAGCTGCTGGCCCGCCAGGGCGGCAAGATTGCCGCCGATATCGAACTGGCCGAAGTCGAACAGGGTGTTGATCTGGCGATCAAGGGCCTGACCGTCGAAGGCCTTGCCGCAACCGAGGCCATGCTGGAATTCGCACGGACCCAGGGCCTCGCCCGGCTGACGCTCGATCAGGGTTATGGCGCCGAAGCCCTTTGGGAGCCTGAACCGGTAACGGTCGCGCTGGGGGGCATAAGCGTTGGCTATCCTTCTGGCGCATTTCTGCAGGCGACGGCTGATGGCGAGGCGGTGCTGGTCGCCGCCGCGCGTGAATGGCTGGGCGGAGCTGCGACTGTCGCCGATCTGTTTTCCGGCCTCGGCACTTTTGCGCTGGCGCTTGCGGGGCCTGCCAAAGTGCTCAGCGTCGAGGCAGCGCGCGATGCCCATATGGCCTGCAAGGCGGCGGCGGGCAGGGCGCAATTGCCGGTGCATGCGCTCCACCGCGATCTGTTTCGCAATCCGATGGATGTCGATGAATTGAACCGCTTCGAGGCGGCGCTGCTCGATCCGCCGCGCGCCGGCGCGCGCGAGCAGGTGGCGCTGCTGGCAATGAGTCAGGTGCCGCGGATCGTCTATATCAGTTGCAACCCGTCAAGCTGGTCGCGCGATGCCGCCACGCTGGTCGCGGGCGGCTATCGGCTTGAGGAATTGCGCCCGATCGGCCAGTTCCGCTGGTCAACCCATGTCGAGCTGGCGAGCCTGTTCGTGCGCTAGAACACCGCGACTGCTGCCTGTACGATCAGCGCGATCAGGCACAGGCTCGACAGGGCAAAGATCGCGAAGCGCAAGGCTACTTTGTTGACCGTCGCCTGCACCAGCGAATGCAACACCCGCAGGCCGACATAGGCCCAGGCAATCAGCGCATTGGTGCCATCGCCTGCGCCGATCAGCGCGAGCAGCAGGGCCACTGCGTAAAACACAGTCGGCGCTTCGTGCAGGTGGTTGTAGTTGTGCGCCTTCCACTGGACTTGCGGCGGCAGCACTTCGTCGAGCGTCGCCTTCGGGCCGCCGCGCACAAGCGAGTCGGGATCGACTTTTGCGGCGCTCATCGCTGGCAAGCGCGTTGCATACATCCACAGCCACATGACCATGGTCCAGCCCGCCAGAACGACCACTGGCTGCAATGTGCCCATTCCGATCATGCGATCACTCCCGGTGCGGCGGCGAGCGTCGCCAAGAGCGCGCGGACGCCGAGGATGCCAAGAATGACGCTTGATACCATGAACATCATCGCGCGCACCGGCACGCGGTTAACCGTGCCCTGCCACAGCGAATGTACCACCCGGATCGCGACATAAGCCCAGGCAAGCTGGACATCGAGCGTGCCCGCCCCCGCGAGCGCGAGGATCACTACCGCCGGATAGAAGATCGTCGGCTGTTCCATCAGGTGGGTGTAGTTGTGCGCCTTCCAGTTGGTCCGGTCGGGCAGCACGCCTTCAAGCTGCACTCCGCGCCCGCCCGGCGGGCCTTTGCGCAGATCTACCCCTGCTTTGCCCATGGCAGAAAAGCGCGTGACGATCATCCAGATCAGCACGATCAGCGTCCAGACGATGAGCGCGGCGGCCGGTGCGAGCATTTGGTTCTGCATCGATTCCTCCCTTGAAACATCAGGGAGACTGCTTTCCTGAATTTCAATTGTCAATCGCAACTTAATTGAGGCTGGCGATTACCTCGGCGAAAGCAGCGGCATCGGTATTGCCGCCGCTCAGCACCACGACCGTTCGACCATCGAGCTGCACTTTGCCTGCCAGTGCTGCCGCCAGTGCCGCTGCGCCGCCGGGCTCGAGCACCAACCGCAGCTCAGAAAAGGCGAAACGCTGGGCAGTGCGCACTTCGGCCGGGGTTACAACTTGGCCGGGGCTGGCCCGTCGCTGGAGGATGGCGAAATTGATCGCGCGGGTTGCGGGGGTCTGGAGCGCATCGCAAGCGGTCGGCGGGGCATCTTTGCCGACGGAGAGGATTTGGCCTGCCGCCAGACTGCGTCCGACATCGTCCCAGCCTTCGGGCTCGACCGGCACGATTTCGGCATCGGGACAGGCCAGGGCGAGCCCGGCAGAGAGGCCGCCGCCGCCGCAAGGCGCCACAATTCGCGTTGGCGCACCAAGGCCCCGGCGCTCCATCTGCGCGGCAATTTCCAGTCCTGTCGTGCCTTGTCCCTCGATGATCCAGGGATCGGCGAAGGCATGCACCAGCACCGCCTCCCGTTCAGCGCACAGCCGCTGTGCCACTTCGTCGCGATC
>CAXNKI010000315.1:0-3137 GCA_964202645.1 Alphaproteobacteria bacterium
AACGATCCATTCCTCGGATATCCCGCGCAAGGCCCACTGGTCGAAGAAGCCCAGTTCGATGTCCGGCTCGATCAATCGGTCAAGCGGGAGAATGGCTGCCAGGAGCGCCGCCACCCAGATTACCCCGCCGCCGGTGCGCGCGAGCACAGCGGCGTCCGGGCCGATGGCGAACGGAAACAGCATCGCGACGGCAAGGAAAAACAGCACCGGCAGCAAGGCCCCGCCGCCGCGTCCGCCCGAGAGCAGCATGGCGAGATCGCGGCGGAGGATATGGAAAAGTTGCGCGCTCATGCCGCGTAATCCGCCAGATCGAGCCGGGCCATGCCGGGCAGGGCGAACGGCTGGTGCGAGGCGATGACGCAGATGCCGCCGCTTGCGCAGTGCTCCGCTGCCAGCGTTTCAGCGAGTCTTGCCGCATCGGCGTCGAGCCCGTTGAGCGCCTCGTCGAGCAGCCAGATCGCCGCTTGCTGGCCGATCAGCCGGGCAAAAGCGGCGCGGCGGGTCTGGCCGGTCGAAAGATAGCGCACCGGCACATCGAGCAAGTGGGCGAGCCCCAGCCGGTCGGCGGCATTGTCCGCGCCGCCGTCGAGCCGCTGCCAGAATGCGAGCGCTTTGCCCAGCGGCAGGGCGGGATCGAGCGCAGCGTTGCCATCGATCTGGCCGACGGCGCCGATCCGTTCAGTCTCGCCCGCAAAGCTGGGCATCAGCCCGGCGAGGATGCGCAGCAGGCTCGATTTGCCGATGCCGTTGGCCCCGGCAATCTGCAATGCTGAGCCGGAATCCAGCATCAGCGACAGCCCGGAGAACAGCACGCGCTCGCCGCGCCGGCAGGCAAGGTTTCGGGCAGTGAGGCGGCAAACTTGCATTGCCCGTTGCGATAGGGGAAACCGGGCGTACTGCCAAGGAGCGCGCCGATGCCGATTTCCCGACTGACCGACGCCGAACGCGATGCCGCTTTGGCTACGCTGACTGGTTGGACTCTTCGTGAGGATGGTTTGGCGATCGCGCGAGAATTTGAATTCGCCGATTTCATCGAAGCATTTGGTTTCATGACACGGGTGGCGCTGGAGGCGGAAAAGGCGGACCACCATCCGGAATGGTCGAACGTCTACAAACGCGTGCACATCACATTAACCACGCACGACGCGGGCGGGCTGAGTCTGCGAGATATATTTCTGGCTGCAATGATTGATGCATTGGCCTGCAATTAAAGCGCTGGATTGTTGTAACAATGCCAGGTGAAGATCGCCAGCGCGCCACGATGCGGGCGCCAGATTTCCGCCATTTCGCGCGTCTGTTTCTCGCTGGGCCGTTCGTCCAGACCCAGCAGTTTGTGCAGCCCGGCCTGAACCGCCAGATCGCCGGCCGGCCAGATGTCCGGCCGACCCTCGGCGAACAGCAGGTAAATCTCCGCTGACCAGCGACCGATGCCCTTGATCCGGGTAAGCTGCGCGATGGCTTCTTCGTCGTCGGCAGGAATGTCGCTGAAATTCACTTCGCCCGTTTCAACCAGTTCGCACAGCGACCTCAGATAGCCCTGCTTCTGCCGCGAGAGGCCGCAGGCGCGCAATTCGTCGAAGCTGGCGGCGAGCACGCGGGCAGGCTGCGGTTCTGCACCAGCGAAGTCCTCGAACTTGCGCCACATCGATGCGGCGGCGGCGACGCTTACCTGCTGGCCGACGATGGTGCGCATCATGGTGACGGCTCCGCGCTCGCGGATGCGTGGTTCGGGATAGCCGGCGATTTCCAGCGCGCGCGCGAATGCCGGTTCATGCGCGGCGATATTGTCCAGGCCGGCTTTAAGGGCCTCGGCGCTCAATCCCATGCCGCTTGCGTCCTTTTGCTGCACCTTCAACTTGCCAAAGTGCGGGGCTTTCAGTAGCAGCCGCCCAAATGCGCCGGCAAGGCTCATGGTACGTCCAGCTCAGAGGATCCTCACTCATGCCGAATATCACAGTCGTCAACCAGTCTGGCGAAGAAACCATTGTCGAAGCGGCCACCGGACGCACGCTCATGGAAGTGATTCGCGACAACGGCTTTGATGAACTGCTGGCGCTGTGCGGCGGCTGCTGCTCTTGCGCGACCTGCCACGTGATCATCGACCCAGCATTCGCCGACAAGCTGCCGAAGCTGAGCGAAGACGAGAACGACTTGCTCGACAGTTCGGACCACCGCACCGAGTTTTCGCGCCTGTCGTGCCAGGTGCCGATCACCGATGCGCTCGAAGGCCTGCGCGTCACCATCGCTCCGGAAGATTGAGCACAAGCGGATTGATTGGCGTCGCAGCGCGGCCTAATCCCTCCCGCATGACTGCACCGGTTTTTACCCAGACGCTCGATCTCATCGGCAACACCCCGCTCGTCCTGCTGAAAGGGCCGAGCGCGGCGGCTGGCTGCGAGATCTGGGGCAAGTGCGAATTTGCCAACCCTGGCGCTTCGGTGAAAGACCGGGCGGCGCTGTGGATCGTGCGCGATGCCGAGGCGCGCGGCACGCTGAAGCCCGGCGGCATGATTGTCGAGGGAACAGCGGGCAACACCGGGATCGGACTTGCGCTGGTCGCCAATGCGCTGGGCTATAAGACGATCATCGTCATGCCCGAAACGCAAAGCCGCGAAAAAATGGACACGCTGCGGGCCTTGCGCGCCGAGCTGGTGCTCGTCCCGGCTGCGCCGTTTTCCAATCCGGGCCATTTCGTCCACACCTCGCGGCGGCTGGCCGAAGAAACGCCCGGCGCAGTCTGGGCCAACCAGTTCGACAATGTCGCCAACCGCAAGGCACACATCGAATCGACCGCCAAGGAAATCTGGGAGCAGATGGAGGGCCGGATCGATGGCTTCACCAGCGCAGCGGGCACCGGCGGCACGATTGCCGGAGTCGGCATGGGGCTGAAGGCATTCGACGAGACTGTCGTGATTGCGCTCAGTGATCCGCATGGGGCGGCGCTCTATAACTATTACGCCCACGGCGAGCTGAAGGCCGAGGGCACTTCGTGGGCCGAGGGGATCGGGCAGGGGCGGATAACCGCCAATCTCGAAGGCGCGCCGATCGATACGCAGTTCCGTATTGCGGACGCTGAAGGTATCGACTGGGTCGCGCGACTGCTTGCCGAGGAAGGGCTGTGCCTCGGGCTGTCATCC
>CAXNKI010000316.1:0-3124 GCA_964202645.1 Alphaproteobacteria bacterium
TCGCCCATGCCTTTGGCCACTCCGACTGAACGCACCGCCAGCGTCGCCAGCCGCTTGTCGGAAAAGCCCATCGCCTTGAGGCGCCGCAGCCCAGCCGCATCGCCCGGCAGGCCATCGGCTTGGATCTTCGCCTCTTCGGCGATGATCTCGTGAATGTGGCGCAGGAACCACGGGTCGAAATGGGTGATCGCCTGCACATCCTCAACCGTGAAACCCTCACGGAAAGCCTGCGCGACGTTCAGCAACCGGTCCGGCGTCTGGCGCGAGAGCGCGGCCGTGATCTCGTCGCGGGTCGCGCCTTCCAGTTCGCGCACGCGGTTGAAGCCGTCGAGACCGGTCTCCAGCCCGCGCAGTGCCTTCTGCATCGATTCCTTGAAATTGCGCCCGATTGCCATGACCTCGCCGACCGACTTCATCGCGGTCGACAGGAGCGGCTCTGCGCCCTTGAACTTCTCGAAGGCAAAGCGCGGAATCTTGGTGACCACATAGTCGATGGTCGGCTCGAAACTGGCAGGCGTCGCGCCAGTGATCTCGTTGGTGATCTCGTCGAGCGTATAGCCCACCGCCAGCTTCGCCGCGACGCGCGCGATGGGAAAGCCGGTGGCCTTGGAGGCGAGCGCCGAGGAACGCGAAACCCGCGGATTCATCTCGATGACAATCAGCCGGCCATCCTTGGGATTCACTGCGAACTGGACGTTCGAACCGCCTGTTTCAACGCCAATTTCCCGCAAGACCGCGATCGATGCATTGCGCATGATCTGGTATTCCTTGTCGGTCAGCGTCAGCGCCGGTGCGACGGTAATCGAATCGCCGGTGTGCACCCCCATCGGGTCGACGTTTTCAATCGAGCAGATGATGATGCAGTTGTCCTTGCGGTCGCGGACAACTTCCATTTCATACTCTTTCCACCCGAGCAGCGATTCCTCGATCAGCACTTCAGTGGTCGGCGAGGCATCAAGGCCCGAGCGCACGATCGCCTCGAACTCGGCCTTGTTATAGGCGACGCCGCCGCCGGTGCCGCCCAATGTGAAGCTGGGGCGAATGATCGAAGGCAAGCCGGTGCGTTCCAGCACCGCGAAAGCCTCGTCCACCGTATGGGCAATGCCGCTTCGCGCTGATTCCAGGCCGATCCTGTCCATCGCGTCGCGGAACTTCATCCGGTCTTCCGCCATGTCGATGGCTTCGGCGTCTGCACCGATCATCTGCACGCCGAGCCGGTCCAGCGTGCCGTCGTTGAACAGCGCCAGCGCGGTGTTCAGCGCAGTCTGCCCGCCCATCGTCGGCAGCAGCGCCCAGGTGCCGCCAAACTCGGCGATCTCTTTCTCGATGATCTTGGTGACGATCTCGGGCGTGATCGGCTCGATATAGGTCGCATCCGCCATGTCCGGATCGGTCATGATCGTCGCCGGATTGGAATTGACGAGGACCACGCGGTAGCCCTCCTCACGCAGCGCCTTGATCGCCTGGGTGCCCGAATAGTCGAATTCGCAAGCCTGCCCGATGACAATCGGCCCAGCGCCGATGACGAGGATTGTCGAAATGTCTGTCCGCTTGGGCATCAGGCGCTCAATTCCGCAAAAGAGGTTTGCCAGTAGTCGGCCCCGCCAGCCGAGGCCGCCGCGAGCACGGCACTTTCGGCCTGCAACGCGGCCAGCGCGGCGCGGAATCCTTCGGGCTCGAACTGGTGCATCGACCCGCCAAACTTCTGCGTCTTGTTCTCGAAGCCGCCGCTGGCGATCATGTGATCGAGATAGGCCTTGGCCACTGGCTTGGCCGCTTCCTGCGCCGCCTTGCCGAACTGGCGGACATCGACGGTGATCTTGTCCGCAAGGATGAATTCCAGCTCGCTGAACGGGAACCAGCGCCCGGTCATCGAGAATTCCTTGGCGGAGTGGTCGAGGTAATAAGCAAGCACATGCGCCTGGAGTGGGGTGAGGTTCATTTCAGCATCTCCAGAAACCGCGCAAACAGGTAAAACGAATCCATCGGCCCCGGACTTGCCTCAGGGTGATACTGCACCCCGAACGCCCGCTTGCCCTTGACCGAAATCCCGCAGTTCGAGCCATCGAACAGCGAGACATGCGTTTCCACCACGCTGTCGGGCAGCGCGGTATTATCCACCGCAAAGCCGTGGTTCATCGAGGTGATCTCGACCACGCCGTCTTCCAGCCGCTTGACCGGATGGTTCGCTCCGCGATGCCCTTGGTGCATCTTGGTGGTCGCCGCGCCCGCTGCGAGGCCCAGCATCTGATGGCCCAGGCAAATGCCGAAAGTCGGAATATCGCGCTCAAGCAGGCCCTGAATCACCGGCACGGCATAAGCGCCAGTGGCAGCCGGATCTCCGGGACCATTTGACAGGAACACGCCCGCCGGCTCCAGCGCCAGAATGGCCTCAAGGGCGGTTTGCGCGGGCACCACGGTCACCCGCGCGCCGGCTTGCACCAGGCTGCGAAAGATATTGTCCTTCGCGCCGAAATCCATCGCCACGACATGCGGCCTGTCATCACGGGGAGACCGCGCATAGCCCTTGCCCAGCGACCAGACGCCGCCCTCCCAGGCTTCGTTTTCGTGCCGCGACACCTTGCGTGCGAGGTCCATGCCTTCGAGCCCCGGCCACTCCTTCGCGCGCTTTACCAGTCCGGAAATATCAAACTTGCCGTCCGGCGCATGCGCGATCACGGCATTGGGCGCACCGGCCATGCGGATGCGGCGGGTTAGCGCGCGGGTGTCGATGCCGGAAAGGCCGATCTTGCCTTTGCTCGCCAGCCAGTCGCCGAAGCGCCCGCGCGAGCGGAAATTGCTCGGTTCGGTAACATCCTCGCGCACAACGCAGCCCACTGCGCCGTCGACGTGGCTTTCCAGATCCTCATCATTCACGCCGACATTGCCGATGTGCGGAAAGGTGAAAGTGACGATCTGCGCGGCGTAACTCGGATCCGTCATCACTTCCTGATAGCCGGTCATCGCGGTGTTGAAACACACCTCGCCCACGGCGCTGCCGGTGGCGCCGAAACCGTGGCCCCACAGCACAGTGCCATCGGCGAGCACGAGGACTCCCGTCGCGCCCTTTGGAGGGGACGCGTGCGAAGGGGCGGGGTCGGCCATGATAGGCGCTCCGTAAGCT
>CAXNKI010000317.1:0-3114 GCA_964202645.1 Alphaproteobacteria bacterium
TCGGGCTGGCGCCCTGGCATGGGTGATGGCGGGGGTGGGCAACCCTCACCGACCGCCAGCGGCGACCGCGGGCTGGCGCTCGAAGAACCGCTGATTTTCGAGCTCGGACAGCCGGGTACCTGTGGGGTCGATTTCGATGGCGAAGATGCCGCGCCCGGCCCTGCACTCGCCCGCTTTTTGCGTGCAGCCCCGCCGGCGCTGCCGGGCCTCTCCGAGCCTGAAACAGTCCGCCACTATACCCGCCTGAGCCGCCAGAACTATGGCATCGACCTCGGGCCGTTCCCGCTCGGTTCGTGCACAATGAAGCACAATCCGCGGCTCAATGAGAAAGTCGCGCGGCTGCCGGGTTTTGCCGATCTCCATCCGCTCCAGCCAACTGAGACAGTGCAGGGCGCACTTGGGGTCATTGCCCAGCTGGCGCACTGGCTGGTGACGCTGACGGGGATGCAAGCTGTCGCAATGACGCCCAAGGCGGGCGCACATGGCGAGTTGTGCGGCGTGCTGTGCATCAAGGCGGCGCTGGCTGCGCGCGGCGATCCGCGCAGCGTGCTGCTGGTCCCCGAAAGCGCCCACGGCACCAATCCGGCGACCGCTGCCTTTGCCGGATTCAGCGTCGAGTCGATCCCGGCTGACAGCGACGGGCGCGTTGATTTTGCCGCGCTGAAAGCTCGGCTTGGCCCCGACATTGCCGGGGTGATGATCACCAACCCCAACACCTGCGGGCTGTTTGAGCGCGACATGAAGTCGATTTCCGACGCGGTCCATGCTGTGGGCGGCTATGTCTATTGCGACGGGGCGAACTTCAACGCGATCGTCGGCAAAGTGCGCCCGGGCGACCTTGGCATCGATGCCATGCACATCAATCTGCACAAGACTTTCTCCACGCCCCACGGCGGCGGCGGACCGGGTTCGGGGCCAGTGGTCCTGTCAGAGGCCTTGGCCCCGTTTGCGCCACTGCCGTATGTAGCGAAGGCGGAAGATGGCACGCTGCGGCTGGTCGAGCAGGGTGAGGATGGCGGCCAGCACTTCGGGCGCATGGCAGCTTTCCATGGCCAGATGGGCATGTTCACCCGAGCGCTGGCCTATATCCTCAGCCATGGCGCCGATGGCCTCGCCCGCGTCGCGGAAGACGCGGTGCTGGGGGCGAACTATGTGTTGCGCAGCCTCGAAGACGTGCTCGACGCGCCCTTCGCCGCCAGCGGCCCGTGCATGCACGAGGCGCTGTTCAGCGATATGGGGCTTGCCGAGGGCTTTTCGACGATCGACGTTGCCAAAGGGCTGATCGACGAGGGTTTCCACCCGATGACGGTCTATTTCCCGCTGGTGGTCCACGGCGCAATGCTGGTCGAGCCGACCGAGACCGAGAGCAAAGCGGGGCTTGACCGCTTCATCAGCTCACTGCGCAGCTTGGCAACACGCGCGCGCGCGGGCGACGAATTGCTGAAAAGTGCGCCGCATTTGGCTCCGCGCCGCCGGCTGGATGAGACTCAGGCGGCGCGCAAGCCGGTGCTGGTGTGGCGGGGCGATGCCGCTACTTGTTGATGGCTTCCTGCGTCGTGGTGGCGGCCGATTCAAGATCCTTTCCGGCACCGCGAACAGTGTTGCAGGCAGCAGTGAGCGTGATGCAGCCCAGGGCAACGGCGATGAGAGCTTTGCGGAACATCAGGTAATCCTTGTGTGAACGTCGCTTGGCATGGCGATGACGGTGTGACCCGCAGCTTAACGATTTGTTCCGCTAGTCGAGCGCGGCTGCGGTAACCGGTGAGGGATTTCGGGCGAGCCGGTGTTCGCGCCAGGCAATCAGCAGGCCAGCGCCAATGATCAGCGGCGCGCCCAGCCAGGTTGAAGCGGACGGCAACTGGTTCCATGCCAGCCAGCCCAGCAGCGTCGCCCAGATCAGCGAGGAATAGTCCATGATGATGACGCTGGCGACGCCGGCCATGCGCAGCGATGTCGTCATCAGCAACTGGGCAATCGTTCCCATCGCGCCCATCGTCAGCAAAAGCAGCCATTCATGGGCGCTGTGGGCGGTCATCACGAACGGCATGGCGATTCCGGTCATCGTCGCCCCCAGCAGGCCAAAGTAGAAGACAATGCTGACCGAACTCTCGGTGCGACCCAGATCGCGGATCTGGAAATTGATGATCGCCACCAGCACTGCTGCGAACAGCGCCAACGAAGTGCCAAGCGGGTGGACCAATTCCGTGCCTGGCTGGGTGATCACCAGAATGCCGGCAAACCCCGCCAACACCGCCGCCCAGCGCCAGGGACCAATCCGCTCGCCCAGCACCATTGCGGCGATGATCACCGCGAACAGCGGCGTGGTGAAGCCCAGGGTGATCGATTCGGCCAGCGGCAGCAGCGTCGCGGCGAAGAACAGGATGATCATGTTGCTGTTGCCGATCACCGCGCGCGCAAAGTGGCGCGAGAAGCGCTGGGTGCGCAATTGCCCGAGACTGCCGTTGGACCAGAGCCACACCAGCAGCGGCAAAGGGGCGACCGCCTGCCGCCAGAAGGCGATTTCCAGCACATGCACGCCGCTTTCTGCCGCGAGCTTGACCAGCAGAAACATGATTGAAAAGCACAGTGCCGAACCGAGGCGCAGCACAAGGGCGAGCAAAGGGCGTTGGCGGGGTTCCACATGCCGGCTTTAGCCGCGAGGCGCGTCGTGGCAAGGGCGGGGTCAATGGATTCGAATTTTGCCCTGCATGCCCTGGCTGGCGGCTTCGCGGTCACGTTGGCCGCGCTCGCCTGGATTGCCGATCACCGCCGGATGCGCCGCAGCGATCCCGATGCAGTGGGTTTCATGCCCTGGACGGGGATATTCTTCTGGGCGCTCCTCGCCGCCTGCACCTTCTTGGGGCTGGCAGCGAAGGAGTGGTTTATCAGTTAGAGGCAGGCTTCCAGATAGGCCTGATCGAAGCCAAATTGCCGGGCTTTCTCAAGCGTATAGGGGCGCAGGCCTGAGGGGCGGAATTCGCCGATGATCTTGCCGTCGTCGTTCTCGTCGAGGTATTCGAACTTGAACAGCTCTTGCGTCACGATCACGTCGCCTTCCATGCCGATCACTTCGGTGATGTTCGTGGTACGGCGTGAGCCGTCGCGCAGGCGCTT
>CAXNKI010000318.1:0-3114 GCA_964202645.1 Alphaproteobacteria bacterium
TGCAATTCCGGCGGCAGCAGGTGGCAACCCATGATCAGCCCCTCCGAGCCGCGCGAACGCAGGTGGGCGATCGGGTCGCGGATCGAACCGCGCCACATGCCAATCACTCCGAGGTAGTGCATCGGGCGCCAACTGTCGGTGAAAGCGAAAGCCGTGACATCGTCGACCAGTGGGCGCTGCGCAGGCCCTCGGGTGCCAATTCCGCACATGCGTGCGGTCTGGCGGATTGGCCCTCGGATCGCGCTATAGTTGAAGGCCCCAACCGAAACATTCTGGCCATCAATATAGCCGGGTTTCTGCGCGGTCTGAACAAGTGACGGCAGCAGACGGCGCGCAATGTCGGCCTGCCCGACCAGCGAGATCGCGACCAGAAGTATGGCGGCCGCTCGCATCTGGCGCTTGCGCTCGTCTGTCCAGCTGATCGCGGTTAGCGAGAACACGCCGAAGAGTGCAATCAACGGCATGACAAACATGATCTCGTAGTCGTTCTTGAACCGCTGGCTGAAGCCCCACACCAGAACCAGCCCGGCTGCGATAAGGGGGACCGCAACAGCGAGGTCGAGCCTCCGCTCGCGCCAGCGTTGGCGCAGTGCATGGAACAGGCAGATTACGCTGATCAGCATAAGCGCGTTCCAGGCCAGATTCATCGGAACATAGCGGATCATTGCTTCCGCTTCGCTGATCAGCCCTTGTGGCAACCAGTCAGACATGACTTGGGGTCGCAATTCGACGAGCGCGATGTAATTGTTCGGGTTGGCTCCGGGCAGGCCGAAGGCAAGCACAGAGGCAAAGCCGCCTCCACCCGTCAGGGCTGCTGCAATGTTCTCGTTGGCGAGCCCTGCGGCCAGCAACGGATCTCCGGGGCACCGGAAACGCGAGATCCAGTAACCAAGGGCTTGCACCGTCAATCCGGCGAAAAGTGCGGCTGGTGCCAAGCGGAACCGCCAGTCCTTGCCTTTGCCGGCCAGCAGGATGCAGGCGAGGATCAGCGGTGCGACGACTATGCCTTTGAGATGGCTGCTTATCGCGGCGATACCGAGCAGAAGGATCAGGAGTGGCCACAGGTTTCCGTGCGGGCGGATCGCATCGCCGCGCGCTGCTATGGTGGCACAGATCAAGGCGGCAGTGACGGCGAGCAGAATGAGCTGGTCCGGCCGGCTCATGGTTAGCATTATCGGCAGCAGTCCCATGCCGAGCAGCGCAAATAGCCATGCAGTCAGAATGTTACGCTGTTGGTGGTCGGCAGACCGCTGCGCGATCAGCTTGTGCATCAGGAAAGCCCACAGCAGTGCGCAGGCCGTGCCTACGCTCCGCACGTACAGCGGATCCGGAAACGTCGAATTGAGAAATGCAGCTACATGCCTGAAGGGCATCATGAACCATGGCGGAGCAGCGAATGTGTTCGGCCCGCAGATATCGTTGATCATGCGATCGATCCCGCCATCGAGTCCGGCGCGCAATTGCATGCGCCAACCCACCTCGTCGGTGTAAACCGGAAGCAGCAGCCCCAGCATCATCGAGGCGACAAAGCCGGCTATGGCAAACCAGGCTGCCAGACGGGTCAAGTCTCTGGAGGTGCCGGTGGCCACGGCGGGTTCAGCCATGCTGGCTGTCGGCAGCGATGTTGATCAGCTCGCGTTCGACCACCATTGGGCCACGGCGCACCTGGGCGTGGATCGCGGTGACATACTCGCCGAGCAGCCCGATCGAGGCGAGCTGGACGCCGGCGAAGAAGAAGATCGCGGTGATCATCGTCTGGGTTCCGGCCGGCGCCGAATTGGGGTCAATTAGCGTCGCGATGCTGGTGCCGACAGCATAGAGGAAGGCGAATAGGGCGATGCCGAAACCGGCAAAGCTGCACAGCCGCAATGGCACTGTGGTGAACGAGAAAATGCCGTTCAGCGCCTGATCGACCAATGCCAGTGCATTGTTCTTGGAAATGCCGCGTTTGCGCGCCTTCCAGGTATAGGGCAGGATCACCCGGCGGAAACCTGTCGAGGCGATGATGCCGCGGATATAGGGATAGTGATCGGTGTGACTGATCACCACTTCCCAGACCTTGCGGTCAATCAGCTGGAACTCGCCGACATTCTCGGGAATCTCGAAGTCCGAAAGCGAGTTCGACAGGCGGTAGAAGATGCGGCGGAAGCTGCGCAGGGCCAGCGTTTCCTCGCGGTTGGCGCGCATTCCCGCAACAACCTCAGTGCCGCCCTCCCACAGGCGGACCATCTCAGGGATGACTTCGGGCGGATCTTGCAGGTCGGCAGGAAGAAACACCACGACTGCATCGCCGGTGGCATAGCGCAGCGCGTTGAAGTTGGAACGGAACGGCCCGAAATTGCGCGCGTTGAGGATCACCTTGACGCATGGATCCTTGGCCGCAAGGCCGCGCAGGATTTCAGCGGTGCGATCTTCGGAAGCATTGTCGGCGAAGATGTGCTCGCGCTCGTAATTTGCCAGCGGGCCGCCCTTGGCGAACAGTTCGGCGACGGCCTGATAGCAGGCCTCGACATTGTCTTCCTCGTTGTAGGCCGGGCTGATGATCGAGATGCGTTTCTTTTTGGTCATCAGGCGCTCGCAGTCATGAAATGCGACTGGGCGAGCCAGCGGGTGAGGGGGGTGGCTTCCAGCATCGGCTCGACCGCGAGGACAGGTTTGACCAAGGGAAGTGGCAGGCCGGGGACGAGGAAGTCCTGCATGTTCACTGCGACATCCTTCCAGCCAGAAGCGGCCAGGGCGCGGCGCAGTTCGCCGGGGGTGAAGGCCATCTCGTCCGGCTCTAGCCTTGCCATGCGGCGGCCGAGTTTGGTGCCGAAAGCGAAGGCGCAATAAGGATTGAGGAAATTGGGCTCGATGAAAGCGAGACCGCCGCCCGGGTTGGTCATCCGGTGCAGGTTGCCCAGCACGCGCGGCAACTGGCGCACCAGATGGTGCAGGATGCCATTGCCGCAGACCAGGTCGAATTGGCCGAATTCGAGCACTTCGTCGCCCAGCAGATCAAGCAGCTCAAAGCGCAGATTGCCGCGCTTGTGGCGGTGGCGGGCAATATCGATGAAGGCCTGGCTGATATCGACGGCGACGACTTCGGCATCGGTTTCGGCGGCGATCAGTGCG
>CAXNKI010000319.1:0-3088 GCA_964202645.1 Alphaproteobacteria bacterium
AAGCCGGCCTTGAATGTTGCCGAGACTTCGCCGGCAGGCAGCCGCACCACATTGCCGGCCATGGTCAGCAGCGATGTCAGCGAATCGTTGGCAACGCGCGCGCGATCCGCCCCGGCGGAGGTCACCACCGGTAGTTGCCCGGCGACCGGCAATGTGCCTGCCGCCGCCGCCGCAACCAGTGCGGAGGTATCAGCGCGGCGATCGGTCGCAGTATTCGTGATGACATGCCCGCCATCAAGCGTCAGCGTCATCTGCCACGGCCCGAGGCGCTTATTCAGCGCCGCACCGCCTTCATAGCGGTCGGTGCTGCTGATCCGTTCGAGCGGGTCGCCGAGCGTGCGCAAGGCGCTGGCCCCGCCAGGCGCAGTCAGGACAAAACTGTCGAGACCGGAGAGCGAGCGGCTGTCGTTGCGTGCATAAGAGAGGTTGGCGCTGAGCGAACCGTCCATACCGCGCTCGCCCAGCCCGCGTGACCAGCTGCCGTTAAAGCCGAAGTCGCGGCTGTCGGCGATCAGGGAACGGAAGCCAGCGGGATCAGGATCGCCTGCGACGCGCGGCGCAGTGCCCGTCGGCTGGATAATACCGCGCTCGGCCTCGGTCAGCAGGCCGGTATCCTCGACATAGGCGTTCAGGTTGAGCCGGCTCGCGCCATTGATCCGCAGCATCGAAAGCGTTGCTTCGCTCTCGGCAAAACCGCCGCGGGTGGGCACATTGTATTCGCCATCAATGGTCTGGCTGGAAAAGTTATCCTTGAGGATTAAGTTGATCACCCGCTGGTTGGGCGGGAAGCCATAACGCAGCGCGACTTCCTCGGGCAGCACTTCCATGCGCCGGACCGCCTCGGGTGAGAAGCCCTGCATCTCGCGGAAGTTGGATATCCGCTGACCATTCATCAAAATCACCGGATGCCCGCCGCCGCGCCCGCGCCCGCTGCCGGTCTGCGGCCCAACAGCCGCGAGCAGTTCGGTCAGCGAAGATGCGCCGTAACTCGCAATGTCAGCCTCACTGAGCGTGACCAGCGGCGGCTGCGCGGCATCGACTGTGCCCAGCAGCCGCGAGCCCACCACCAGGATCTCGTCAGGGCGCGCGCCGATTACCTCTTCCTCGCCTGAAACCGCCATCTCACCCGGCGCGGGTGCGGTGATGGTTTCGGCATGAGCAAGTTGGGATATGGCAAGCAGCGGAAAGAGGGGAAGCAGGCGCAGGGGAGGTCTCCTAAAATAGCGTCTTCTTGGTGCCCTTGCGGGTTTCATCCTGTCCCTGTTTTGACAATTGGCAGAGCGTGAGCGGATTGCAAAGCCGCGCAGAGTAACATTTTGTCTCATGCCGGTTACCCCGCGATGAACGGCCCCGTGCGGCAAGGCTTCCCTTTTGTGCGCGTCGGCGCTATGCGCGCCACCAACAGGCCCTGGAAACAACGGAAATCAAGCGCGCATGGCGAAAGAAGAACTGCTCGAAATGCGCGGCCAGGTGGTCGAGCTGCTGCCCAACGCGATGTTCAGGGTGCGGCTGGAGAATGACCACGAGATCCTTGGCCACACTGCGGGCAAGATGCGCAAGAACCGCATCCGTGTTCTGGTTGGCGATGAAGTGCTGGTCGAGCTGACGCCGTATGACCTGACGAAGGGCCGCATCACTTATCGGTTCATGCCCGGCCGCGGCGGTCCTGGCCAGTTCGGCTAAGCAGGACTTGTGGCTGACCCCAGCCTGATCCTCGCTTCCGCCAGCCCGCGCAGGCTTGAATTGCTGGCGCGACTGGGGATTTCTCCCACCCGGGTGTCCGCCGCCGATATCGACGAGTCCCCGCTGAAAGCAGAGCTTCCGCGCGTTTATGCCCAGCGCATGGCGCGCGAGAAGGCGCTGGCGATTGCCACCGACGATGCCCATGTGCTTGCCGGCGATACCGTTGTTGCGCTGGGTCGGCGCATCCTGCCCAAGGCGGAAGACGAAGCGACCGCCCGCGCGTGCCTTGCGCTGCTCTCGGGACGCCGACACCGGGTGCTCTCGGCCATCGCGCTCTGCTCGCCTGACGGCAAGCTGCGCGAACGGCTTTCGGAGACAATCGTGCGCTTCAAACCGCTCTCTTCGGCGGAAATCGACGCCTATGTCGCCAGCGGTGAATGGCACGGCAAGGCAGGTGGCTATGGCATCCAGGGCAGCGCCGAGGGGCTGATCGTCTGGATTTCAGGCAGCCATTCGGGTGTCGTCGGACTGCCCTTGTTCGAAACCAGGGCACTGCTGAAGGCCGGCGGGTTTGCGCTTGCATGAGGCTGGGCGCATGAGCCGCGTACTCTTGTGGGATGCAGGCCCCGGCGAAGTGCGCGCGGGAATTGTCGAACAAGGCCAGCTCGTTGAACTGCACATCCTGCGCCCGCGCCGTGATGGAGCGCTGCTTGCGGCCGGCGAGTTCTATACCACAAGGGTGCTGCGCAGCCTCGGTCAGAACAAGGCGCAAGTGACGCTCGGCGGCCCCACGGAAGCCATTCTCCAACCGGCAAAAGGCTTTGGCGAAGGCACGTTACTCGCGGCCGAGATGACCCGCGCACCGATCCCGGAGCCGGGGCGCTGGAAACTGCCGGTCGTCCGCCCTGCCCCGGCAACGGCGCCGCAAAGCGAGCCGGGCTGGCATTTCAGCGTCGAGCCCAGCGCGCGCTTTCTGCGCCAGCTTGCACCGGGTCTGGACGCGATACTCTGCCCCGATGCACAGAGCCTCAACGAAGTCCGTACCAGTCTCGGTCCGGCTGGACCGGCGGTGCAAATTGATCCGGTGGCGATTGACGAAACAGACTTTCCCGGCCTGATCGAAGCCGCTGTCCTTGGCGAATTTGCCATCGCGCAAGGCCAGATTTCCATTGAGCGCACGCGCGCGATGACCATGATCGATGTCGACGGCAGCGGCGATCCGTTGGCACTGAACATCGCGGCGGCGCGCGAAGCTGCCCGGCTGCTGCGCCTGCTGGGCATTGGCGGCCCGGTGGGCATCGATTTCGTCACGCTGGACGACCGCAAGGCGCGGGCCGCGGTTGATGAGGCGCTAGGCGATGCTTGCGGACCGCTGGGGCCACACAAGCGCACCGCGATGAACGGC
>CAXNKI010000320.1:0-3055 GCA_964202645.1 Alphaproteobacteria bacterium
AGAAGCAGCGGCGCAGGAAGGCGTCGGGCAGTTCCTTCTCGTTGTTCGAGGTGATCACCACAATCGGGCGTTCCTTGGCTTCGATCCGCTCGCGCGTTTCGTAAACGTCGAAGCTCATCCGGTCGAGTTCCTGGAGGAGATCGTTGGGAAACTCGATGTCGGCCTTGTCGATCTCGTCGATCAACAGCACGGGCAGCTGCGGCGCGGTGAACGCTTCCCACAGCTTGCCCTTGCGGATGTAGTTCGAGATATCGTGGACGCGCTCATCGCCTAGCTGGCCATCGCGCAGGCGGGCGACGGCGTCGTATCCATAGAGGCCTTGCTGCGCCTTGGTGGTGCTCTTGACGTTCCACTCGATCAGCGGGGCATTCACAGCCTTGGCGATTTCGTGGGCCAGCACGGTTTTGCCGGTCCCGGGTTCGCCTTTCACCAGCAGCGGCCGGCGCAGCAGAACCGCAGCGTTGACTGCGACTTTCAGATCGTCGGTTGCGACATAATTTTTGGTGCCTTCGAAGCGCTGCATTGCCCATTCCCGTGCGAGTTGACCTGGCCAAAGCCGATAGGTCGCCCCGCACGGGCTGGCAAGGGGTGCAGGATCTGGCGGGAAGGATCAGGCGGCGATTGCCCGCAGGACCGGCGCCAGCGCGCCCTTGCCGAGGCTTTGTTCGAGTGCTTCGCGAAGTGCAGCGCCGACGGCCCTTTCGGCAGAGACCCGGCTGACTTCGGCAAGGCTGGCGAGCACCGCTTCACTCGCATTGCGCTGGACGCTGAGCAGCACTTTCGCCTCATCGCCACTCACCGCACCGGACGCAGCAAGACCGGCAATGCGGGTGATCGCGAAAGCAAGCGCTTCGGCTTCCGCCAGGGCGAGAGCTTTAAGCCGGGCGCTGTCGGTTTTGAGCGAGGCGATCATGGCCTGGGCCAGCGGGGCGGCGAGCGCGCGAAAGTCGGTGGTCATTTCTGGTCTCCTGTCGGGGTCTGGGATGCGGCAATCGCGGCGGCTGCGCGGTCAAGGGCACCGGCATTGACCGCAATCGCGCCAGAGGCCATGCACGGACCATAGGCATCATCCGTGCGCGCTGATGCGGCCTGATGGCTGTCGCGGGCATCGTCAACCAGTCGGACCAGCGCCTTACCCGCCTGCGCCAGCGCCGGGCCTGCGCCGCGCGCGGCAATACGTGCCTGTACAGCGGCGGCTGCAACGCGCAAATCGTCGTAGGAGTTCTTGTTTTGTTCGTATGAGCATTGCGGCGCGGATTCGATGGCCAGCGCGCCATAGAAACGCGCGGCCTGGGCCTGGAGCGCTCTGGCGGAATCGGCCAGCTGCGGATCGGTGGGGTAATTGGCAGTCAGGCAGGCGGCGAGCGCCAAGGGCGCGGCAAGTGCTGCCGCGCGGCGTAGGGTGACAAGCATGTGGGAGTCTCCTTGTGGAAGCGACTCGAATCTAACAAGGAGCGATGGGTGTAGGAAAGCGCTGAATTGCGTGGAAATTCAGGGTGCCAGCGCAAACAGCTTGGGTACCAGTGCCTCCATGCGGCTGTTGTCTAGCGGCGAAGTCTTGTTCACCCAGCTGGCCGTGACAAAATACCAGGTGCCCGAGGGGCGGCGCAGCAGCCAGCTCAAATTGAGCACGCCCGGCTCCGACCCTCCCTTGTATCCCGCATAGGCAAAGGAGCTGCGCAATTGCTGGGGCATGCCCGGCGACGTGGCCAGGATTGCCTGCACCTTGGGATCGCTGCGCCGACGTAGCGCATCGAGCACGCGCACCAAGTCATTGGTCGAGGCAAACCATTCGACGCTGTCGATCGATACCGGAGGGCCTGCGGCGAAGGTGGCGACATTGCCGGTCACTGCGGGATCGACGCCTTGCGGCAGCTGGCCAAGAATCTGCGCACGACCGAAGCCGTTGGCCCGCGCATAGGCATCGCGCGTCGCTTGCGGGCCGAGCTTAAGGTTGAAGGCTTCCGAAGTCATCAGGAACGGCCGCAGGAGATCGGGCCGCGAATGGCCGGTCGCGCCGAGCCGCGCTTCGACCCGTTCACGCCCGACCAGCCGGATCAGCGTGTCGGTAGCGGTGTTGTCGCTGATCGAGATCATCAGCGTGGCGAGCTGTTCAAGACTGGCCGGGGTGCCCGGCGCCCAGTCCTGCGTGATGCCGCTGGGCAGCGAGCGCGGGCCGATCGGCACCATCTGGCTCCATGACAGCCGCCCTTCAGCGACATCCTGTGCTACGGCATCGAGCACCCACAGCTTGAACGCCGAACCGATTGCCAAAGGCTGGTCGCCGCGGTGCGACTGGATAACCTGCGGGCCGAACAGGCCGAGCCGGGCGACGCTGAAGCCGGCAACGCCTGGCAGCGCGGCGAATTCGGTGGCAAGCGATTGTCCCGGATTGCTGGTCAGCGGCGCCGGCCAGCCTGTGCCGCTCGGATTGGTCTGCGGAGCGACCGGGACTGTCAGCGGCGTGATTGGCGCGATGGCGCTTTGCCCGGTGACATTGGTGATGCGCAGCCCGGAAATGCGCCGGGGCGGGTTTGGTTCAAGCACCATCGTCGCTGCCGCGCGCGCGCGTTCGAAAACCAGAGTCAGGCTGGCCATGCTCGGCCCGGTCTGCACCAGATTTTCCGCCCCCAGCAGCTTGCCGTGCTGCCCCTCAAGCTGCGCTACCGTGCTCGCAAGCCGCGTCGCGGGCACTTCGGCCAGGAAAGCGGAATTGAACACATCGCTGGCCGAGCGCAGCTGCTGCATCACCGCCACCGCATCGGCGGCGCGCATACGCAGCACGGCGGGATCGTTGCCCGCAGGTTGGGCATGGAGTGCGGCTGGGCCGGACAGAATCAAGACCGCAAGGAAAATCAGCCAACTGCGCATGCGTCTTTCTCCAATCAGAGCATCACCTGACCGCCATCGGCGTTGATCGTCTGTCCGGTGACATAGCTGCCATCTTCCGAGGCGAGGAATACGCCAATCGGCGCGATGTCTTCCATCAGCCGGCCGAAGCGGCCCAGCGGCATATCGTCGTAGTATTTCTGAGCGCGCTCTGCATCGGCATTGA
>CAXNKI010000321.1:0-3041 GCA_964202645.1 Alphaproteobacteria bacterium
CTGAGCGTTCCCGCAGCTTTCCGGCCCTTTTTCCCGACCTGCGAGTCGATCAGTGCTTCGCTGATCACCAGCCCGACCTACGCCGGCGTCTGCGATTCGCCGATCCCGAACGGCGTCGGCAATTCGGTCCAGAACAACAGCGACAAGTATAGCTCTACGCTCTACAACTTCTCGCTGTCGCACAAGTTCACCGATGATCTGATGGTCTATGCGACTACCGGCAGTTCATTCCGCACCGGTTTGCCGGCGATCAACAACAACGGCCTTCCCGCCAATTTGGTCACCCCGCTGCCCGAAAAGGCCAAGAGCTACGAACTCGGCGTCAAGGCGAGCTTCGGGCAAAATCTGCGGGTCAATGCGGCGGTGTTCCAGATCGACTATGGCAACCAGCTGACCACCTTCGAGGGTGTCCAGTATTTCAATACGATTTCGAACCGAACGGCGCTGACCAGCCTCGCTTTCTACCGCAATGTGGATTCGCGGGTGCGTGGCTTCGAGCTGGAAGTGGCTGCCAAGCCGACTGACAATCTGTCGCTGGGTGCTAACCTGAGCTATTCGCAGATCAAGTCGCGCGGCGGCACGGTGCCGTGCAACGATCCGGCCCGGCCGATCACGGCGGCAAACCCGATCAACTTCTGTCCTTCGCCCGAAGGTCAGGTGCTCAATCAGGGTGCGCCGTTCAACGCCACGGTCAACGGCGCCTACACCGTGCCGCTGGGCTCGCTTGAAGGCTATTTCCGCTTCAACCTGAGCATCAAGGGCAACAACCCCAACTTCGGCAACTTCCCCACTGCCGGCGTGTTCCGTCCGACGCCTTCTTATGCCATCCTCGATCTCTATGCCGGGATTACCGGACAGGAGAACGTCTGGGAGCTGGGCTTCTTCGCCAAGAACGTGACCAACAAGCAGGTCGAGCTCTCGCGCACGGCCACGCTGAACAACATCTACAGCCCCTATGCGGTCGCCCCCAGTGGCTACAACACGGTGCGCACGTCGCTGCCGCGCGAACTGGGCGTGAGCCTGCGCTACAGCTTCGGCTCGCGCTGAAACCGGTGCTGAGCTGATGGATAGCCGCTGGCGAGGCCCTCCCCTTGCCGGCGGCTATTTTGCATTAACGGCTCGCGCAGCGGTGCGGCGCGGTGCTGCATTGGATTGGGAGTAGAGTGATGGCGACAGATCTATTGGGCCTGGACCGCCGCAGCTTTGTTTTGAAGTCCTTGCTGGCTATCGGCGCAGTCGGCGCGGCATTTCCCGGTTGGGGCAGCCTGGAGGCGGCAGCACGCGGCAAGGCTGCGTTTTTTGATGCAAGGCGCTCCGCCGTGCTCGATGCCGTGGCGGAAACCATCATGCCGCGGACCGACACGCCCGGCGCCCGCGATGCCGGAGTGGCGAAACGCTTCGACCTGCTGATGCAGACCTGGGCCTCGGCGCAGACACAGGCCGACTTCACCCGGGTGCTGGACGAGATCGATGCTGCCGCGAAAGGGATCGCCGCCCTACCCCCGGCAAGGCAGCTGGAAGTTGTCGCTGCCTATGACAAGGCCGCGATGCGCAACCCGGCCTTCGTCAAGTTCAAGGGCCTGGTGCTCTCGCTCTATTACCTGTCCGAAGCCGGCGCGACGCAGGAGCTGCGTTATGAGCATGTGCCGGGCGCATGGGAGCCCTCGATCGCGGTCACCGCGGATACGCGCGGCTGGGCGATCGATGTCAGTCCTTGAGGGAAACTACAATGTTTGACGCAATTGTTGTCGGCTCGGGGATCAGCGGTGGCTGGGTTGCCAAGGAGCTTACCGAAAAGGGCCTGAAAGTGCTCGTGCTCGAGCGAGGGCGCAACATGGAGCATGGCACCGATTACAAGGACGGCCTGATGCCCTGGGAGCTACCCGACGACGGCAAGATCCCAGAAGAGGAAATCGCGCGCGACTATCCGATCCAGTCCACGCTGTTCTCGTTCAACGCCGCCAACAAGCATTTCTGGGTCAAGGACAGCGAGAGCCCCTATTCGACGCCGGAAGGCAAGCCGTTCAACTGGTATCGTGGCTTTCACCTGGGCGGCCGCTCGCTGATGTGGGCGCGCATGTCGCTCCGCTGGAGTGACCTCGATTTCGGCGCGAACAAGAAGGATGGCCACGGCTCGGACTGGCCAATCCGCTATGCCGATCTCGCCCCTTGGTACGATCATGTCGAGGCCTTCGCGGGAGTTTCAGGATCGAAGGAAAACCTGCAACAATTGCCCGATGGGTACTTTCTGGCACCGATGGGCATGAATGATGTCGAGGCCGACTTCAAACGCAAAGTAGAGGCCAATTTTCCCGGCCGCACCGTGATCCCGCCGCGCGTCGCCAACCTGTCGGAAGTGCGCCAGCAGCACGCCGATCTCGGGCGCGGCCCCTGCCAGTACCGGGCGCAGTGCGGCAATGGCTGCAGCTTTGGCGCCTATTTCTCCAGCCTCAGCGCAACCCTGCCAGCGGCGCGCAACACTGGCAACCTGACGGTCATCACCGATGCCATCGTCCACAGCGTGATCCACGACTTCAAGACCAACCGCGTCACCGGCGTGCGCGTGTTGGACGCGAAGACCAAGCGGCACCGGACCTACAGCGCCAGAGTGGTCTTCCTCAACGCCTCGACCATTCCCACCGCGCAGATCCTGCTCAATTCGAAGAGCGCCGCCTTTCCGGATGGCCTGGCCAACAGCTCGGGCATGGTCGGGCGCAATCTGATGGACCATCTTGGCGGCGCCTTTGCCATGGGGGTCTATCCGGGATTTGAAGACCGCTACTATCGCGGACGCCGCCCGCAGGCCAACATCATCCCCCGCTTCCGCAATGTCGATAGCCAGGAAGACTACCTGCGCGGCTTCGGCATGGTCACGATGGCCTTCCGCTCGAACTGGAAAATGGCCTCGATGGCCCCCATCGGCGTGGGGGCGGCGGCCAAAGCAGCGATGCGCAAACCTGGCCCGTGGATGATCTTTGCCGGCGGCGGCGGCGAGATGCTGCCCAACCGCGACAACCGCGTCACCCTGCATGCCACCCGCA
>CAXNKI010000322.1:0-3037 GCA_964202645.1 Alphaproteobacteria bacterium
CGGGTCAGGCCGCCCGGGCCGAGTGCGGAAACCCGGCGCTTGTGGGTGACTTCGGACAGCGGATTGGTCTGGTCCATGAATTGCGAGAGCTGGCTCGAACCGAAGAACTCGCGCACCGCGGCGACCGCGGGCTTGGCGTTGATCAGGTCGTTGGGCATCACGGTCGAGACATCGACCGAGCTCATCCGCTCCTTGACCGCACGCTCCATACGCAACAGGCCGACGCGGTACTGGTTTTCCAGCAACTCGCCCACCGAACGGACGCGGCGATTGCCGAGATTGTCGATATCGTCGATATCGCCCTTGCCGTCCTTGAGGTTCACCAGCTCCTTGACCACAGCGAGGATATCCTCGGTGCGCAGCGTGGTTACAGTGTCTTCGGCATCGAGCTGAAGGCGCATGTTGAGCTTGACGCGACCAACGGCGGAGAGGTCATAGCGGTCGGCATCGAAGAACAGTCCTTCGAACAGCGCTTCGGCAGTTTCCTTCGTCGGCGGTTCACCGGGGCGCATCACTTTGTAGATGGCCTCGAGACCCATGTCGCGGTTCTCGGCCTTGTCGGCCTTCAGCGTGTTGCGGATCCAGGGTCCGGTGTTGATATGATCGATGTCGAGCAGGTCAAGCTGGTCGATCCCGGCCTTGTCGAGCGATTCGAGGTTCTCAGGCGAAATCTCGTCGCCCGCCTCGATCCAGATGCGGCCAGTGCTCTCGTCGATCATGTCGCGCGCCGCATAGCGGCCGAACACTTCCTCAGTCGGGATCAGCAGCTCTTTCAGCCCGTCCTTCTCCGCCTTGTTGGCGGCGCGGGGCGAAATCTTGGTGCCAGCGGGGAAGATCACTTCACCCGAATTGGCATCGACGATGTCGAAAGCCGGTTTGGAACCGCGCCACTGCTCGGGAGAATAAGGCAGACGCCAGCCGCCTTCGCCACGCTTCCAGGCGACGGTTTCGTAGAAATGATCGAGCATCGCCTCGTCATCAAGACCCAGCGCATAAAGCAGCGCGGTGACCGGCAGCTTGCGCTTGCGGTCGATGCGGACGTTAACGATGTCCTTGGCGTCGAATTCGAAATCGAGCCACGAGCCGCGATAAGGAATGACCCGGGCGGCAAACAGGAACTTGCCCGAAGAATGCGTCTTGCCGCGGTCATGGTCAAACAGAACGCCCGGCGAACGGTGCATCTGAGAAACGATAACACGCTCGGTGCCGTTGATGACGAAAGTGCCGTTCTCGGTCATGAGCGGCATGTCGCCCATGTAGACGTCCTGCTCCTTGATATCGAGCACAGAGCGGGTTTCGGTCTCGCTGTCGACTTCAAACACGATCAGGCGCAGCGTGACTTTCATCGGCGCCGCATAAGTGATGCCGCGCTGGCGACATTCAGTGGTGTCGTACTTCGGATCTTCGAGCACATAATGCACGAAATCGAGCTCGCTGGTGCCGGCGAAATCGCGGATCGGGAATACCGAGCGCAGGGTCTTCTCCAGGCCCGAAACGTAACCGGTCGCCGGGTTGCTCCGCAGGAACTGCTCATAGCTCTCGCGCTGAACCTCGATCAGATTCGGCATCTGCACCACTTCGTGGATGTCGCCGAAGATCTTGCGGATGCGCTTCTTGGCCGTCGAACGGCCAACACTGGCCTGGGTTGCGGCGGCGGATTTGGTCTTGCTGGCCATGGGAGAGAACGTGCCTCTTTCGCTGATACGGTTCGAATTCGTCGCGCGGAAATGGCTCCATCAGGGACCCGATCAAGCGCAAAATGGCCGCGATAGCGCGCGACTCCCCGATACGGGAAACCACGGCCCACAGCCATTTGCGTCAGATAGAGACCCGGATCGCTTCCATTCGTGGCAAGTCCCTGCGCGTGGACTGCCTTGCTCGAAGCGTCGAGTGAGGGCCGCCCCTAGCGGGGCGTGCGTGCGAAGTCAATGCGGCGCGGCCCCCTCACGTGAGCCGCGCCGCCGAACCTTGGCCTAAAAACGATATTCCAGCCGCACACCATAAGTGCGCGGGTCGGAATAGGACACTGCATCGCCGATTCCGCTTTCCAGCACCGACTGCAGTACCGCCTTGTTGGTCAGGTTCTTGCCCCAGAACACGATCCGCGCACCCGCCAGCGCATCAGGCGCAAACGAAAGCTCGGCATCGACCAGCGCGTAGGCCTTCTGCTCGACCCGGTTGTTCGGATCGAAGAAAATGCCTGAGTTATAGCTGATCCCGCCATAGGCGCCCACTTCCACGCTGCCCAACTTGCGGACATAGTTGAACGAACCGTTCACCGTCCACTCGGGAGTTCGCATCAACCGCTTGCCGGTGGCGCTCTGCGAGCTCTGGGTATTGCCGAAACCATTCGGGTTGAACACCGAAGCCTGCGGGAAGCTCTTATACTTGGCATCAAGATAGGAGCCGGCGACATTGAGTGTCAACTCGGGCGACGCGCGCAGTACCGCCCCAAATTCGAAGCCGTTGATCTGGCCCCGCGCAGCATTCTGATAGCGGCTGACATTGAGCGGGTCATAGATAAAGACCTGGATGTCTTTGTAGACATAGTGGAAGCCTGCGAGGGTCAGGTCGAGAATATCGGCAATCTTGCCTTTGTAGCCAATCTCATAGGCATCGACGTTCTCGGGAGCGACCGGCGGATCGACGCAGACCGGCTGGGGCGTGCAATTGTTGACATTGCCGATGTTGACGAAGCCACTCTTGAAGCCCTTGGAAAAGCTCGCATAGATTGTGTTATTGTCGTTCGGCTTGAAGCGCAGAACCGCGCGCGGGGTGAACTTGTTGAAAGTGAAAGATCCGCGCGGATCGGCAACGGGCGTGATCTGCGGATCGCCCGGCTGCCAGTTGAATTGCGCAGTGATGTTGGCGCCCTTGACCGTCTCATGCGAATAGCGCCCGGCGAGTGTCAGCGACAGCTGGTCGGTAAACTGATAGCTTGCTTCGGCATAAGCGGCCCAGCTCTGCTTCTGTGCCAGCGAATAAGCGCCCTGGGTGAAAACCGGGCGCGGCAGGCTGGGGTAAGCCGTGTTGAACA
>CAXNKI010000323.1:0-3025 GCA_964202645.1 Alphaproteobacteria bacterium
ACGCCTGCCGGAAAACCGGCCTGTTCGCATAAGGCCGCGATTTCAAGTGTGGTCGTCGAGGCATGTTCGCTGGGCTTGGCAATCACACAATTGCCCGCCGCGAGCGCCGCCGGCATGGTGTTGCACAGGATCGCGATCGGCGAATTCCACGCGGTGATGCAGGCGACCACGCCATAAGGCTCGCGTAAGGTCAGCCCGGCGGTGTCGGCCTGGTCGAGCGGCACCACATCGCCGGTCAGCTTGTCGGCCCAGCCCGCATAGTAGCGAAACAGCCGCGCGGCATGGCCCATCTGGCTTTGGGTTTCGCGGATGACCTTGCCGTTGTCAGTCGTCTCCAGCAGGGCGAGGCGCTTCGCGTCGCCATCGATCAGATCGGCAAGCCGGTTCATCAACCGCGCCCGCTCGCCCGGCGTGGTCTTGCTCCACACCATGTCATAGGCGCGGCGCGCTGCGTTGACTGCATCGGCAACGTCGCCTGTGGTGGCGATGGGCACAAAGGCGTGGATGGACTGATCGTAAGGATTGATCGCCGGGAGGGTCGCTCCGTCCGATGCTGCCCGCCATTTGCCGTCGATAAAAAGCTGATAGGATTTAGTCATGCGTGGTCCATTCGTCTTGGCGGGCCTCAAGTCAACTGCGGTGCCGCCTGTTGACTGCAAGCGCATTATGATACTTAAGAGGTGCCATTATGGATAGCCTCTCTTCCGCGTCTCGCGCCATAGCAAAAATGGCAGCCTCGCTCCGCCTGAGCGATGTGCCCGCACCGGTGATCGAGCGCGCGAAACTGCATATTCTCGATGCGCTTGGCCTCGGCATTGCCTCTACCACGCAGGATTATGCATGCAGCACGTTGAGCGGCACGTTTGCTCTGGCAGGCGCGGGGCCATGTTCGGTGATTGGCGAGAGCGAGGGCCTGCCCTTGCGCGATGCCGCCATGGTCAATGCCGTGCTGATCCACGGGCTCGACTTCGATGATACGCACCTTGCCAGCATCATCCACCCGACTTGCACCAGCCTGCCCGCTGCCCTGGCGCTGGGCGAAGCTTTGGATGCCAGCGGAGAAGAGGTGCTGACCGCGTTCATCGCCGGCGCGGAAACCGCGATCCGCATAGGTCTTGCGGCGGATGGCGGGTTTCATCACGTTGGCTATCACGCAACTGGTGTGGTCTCGCATTTCGCCTCGGCCGTCACGGCAGGCAAGCTGCTCGGCCTTGATGAGGACGCGATCACCGCAGCACAAGGCATCACCGGCAGCACCGCAGCCGGCATCCAGGTGTTTCTCGAAGAAGGCGCATGGACCAAGCGCTTTCACCCGGGCTGGGGCGCTGTATCGGGGATCACAGCGGCATATCTTGCGCGAGGCCAGTTCAAGGGACCTTCCCGCGTCTATGAAGGCAAGTTCGGCTTGTTCGCCACGCACCTGCATGAGGAGGCCAGACTCGCAGCGCTGAGCGACGGGCTGGGAGAAATCTGGCATTTTGGCGAAACTGCTCTGAAGCCCTATCCGGTCTGCCACTTCATTCATGGCTGCGCTGATGCGGCGATTGAGCTGCATCGGGAAATCGCCGGCGCCGAAATCGTCTCAGTCAAAGCCTTTCTGCCCCAGCCGACGCTGCACATCATTGCCGAACCGGCCGCAGCCAAGGAATGCGCGGCAACCGAATACGAGGCCAAGTTCAGCGCGCAGCATGTCGTCGCCGCCTGCCTGCTGCGGGGGCGCTTCGGCTTGCCTGACCTGCTGCCGGATGCCCTCGCCGAGCCTGCGGTGCGCGATCTTGCCAGGCGCGTGGTCTGCTCCGCCGATCCGGACAGCGCCTTCCCCGAGTTTTTTTCAGGCGGGGTGGAAGTCACCTTGCGCGACGGGCGGGTGCTTTTCCGCCACGTTCGTGTCAACAGCGGCGCAGGCGAGCGGGCGATGACCAGCAGCGAAGTACGGGCCAAATTCATGGCCTCGGCCTCGCTGGCTTTCCCCGACGCGCGAGCATCGGCAATTGCCGATGCGGTGCTCGATCTGCCCCGGGCTAGCGCCAGAAGTTTGATGGCACTGCTGCGCGGCTAGAGCGGACGTAGCGCATTGCACTTGCCAGCACGGTGACGGATGATTAGGGCGACAGGCCAGACACAAACCATCCGCTTGCGAAGGGGTATTTTTGATGAGCGACACCGCCGAACGGGTCAAGAAGATCGTAGTTGAACACCTGGGCGTCGAGGCCGAAAAGGTCACCGAAGACGCCAGCTTCATCGACGATCTTGGCGCGGACAGCCTCGACATTGTCGAGCTGGTCATGGCGTTCGAAGAAGAATTCAGCGTCGAAATTCCCGATGATGCTGCCGAAAAGATCAGCACCGTTTCCGATGCGATCAAATATATCGACGAAAACAAGGGCTGATCCGCCCGCCCTGAAACGTCGATAGGCGATTGGGCTTGGAGACGGTTCGGACAGGAGAGGGTAGGACCGGTTTTCCAGCGGGCCCGGGCCGTAAGGCACTGGGCTCGTTGTGTTTCTGGAGAAGTGCATGCGTCGCGTCGTTGTAACCGGACTTGGCCTGGTAACCCCGCTGGGGGCCGATGTCGAAACCGTGTGGGCAAACCTGTTGGCCGGCAAGTCCGGGGCGGGTAAGATTACCCGTTTCGACGCCTCCGACCAGAAGTGCCTGATCGCCTGCGAGGTCAAGCCCGCCGATCACCCCTATGGCTTCGATCCGAACAAGCGGGTCGATCACAAGGTGCAGCGCCAGGTCGATCCATTCATCATCTATGGCATCGATGCCGCAGGCCAGGCGATCGAAGACGCCGGGCTTACCGAAATGAGCGAGGCTGAACGCTTCCGTGCCGGCTGCTCGATCGGCTCCGGCATCGGCGGTCTGCCAGGAATCGAAAGCGAATCGCTGGTGCTGGCGGCAAAAGGCCCCAGCCGCGTGAGCCCGCATTTCGTCCACGGGCGGCTGATCAATCTGATTTCCGGGCAAGTCTCGATCAAATACGGGCTGATGGGCCCTAATCATGCGGTGGTCACAGCGTGCT
>CAXNKI010000324.1:0-3018 GCA_964202645.1 Alphaproteobacteria bacterium
GACGCCAATCGCGGCGATCCGCAGAACGGCTGGGATACCGACCAGTTCCCCAATTCGGTCGAGGAACTGACCTTGGCGATGCTCGAAATCATCCGTGCTGGTGGATTTACCACGGGTGGGTTCAACTTCGACGCCAAGGTCCGCCGGCAGAGCATCGACGCCGCCGACCTGTTCCACGGCCACATCGGCGGGATCGACACGATTGCCAGAGCCTTGCTGCGCGCCGAGGCGATCATCGCCGACGGCCAGCTCGATAAGTTCCGAGCGGCGCGCTATGCCGGCTGGCAGGGCGAGCTGGGCAAGCTGGTGCACGCCGAGCACACCACGCTGGCCGACATTGCTGAACACGCCATCCAGTCCAACTCCGCGCCCGAGTCGCAGTCAGGCCGGCAGGAGTGGTGCGAGGGTCTGGTGAACCGGTTTTGAGGCAGAGGGTGCGATATTGCCTCAGGCCGCCGAGGAATTGACCCCCATGCTTGACAGGTAGCGCTTGATGTTGCGCGCCGCCTGGCGCAGCCGCTGCTCGTTTTCGACCATGGCGATGCGCACGAAGCCCTCGCCTTCCTCGCCATAGCCAACACCCGGCGCGACCGCGACTTCGGCATGGAGCAGCAACTGCTTGGTAAATTCGAGGCTGCCCATCTCTTTGAGCGCGGGGGGCAAAGGGGCCCAGGCGAACATCGAGGCGCTGGGGCTGGGGATATCCCAGCCCGCCCGGCCGAAGCTCTCGACCAGCACGTCGCGGCGCTTTTGGTAAAGCTCGCGGTTCCGCTCGACGATATCCTGCGGGCCATTCAAGGCTGCGCAGGCCGCCGCCTGGATCGGGGTGAAAGCGCCATAGTCAAGGTAGCTCTTCACCCGCTTGAGCGCCGCGATCAGCTTGGGATTGCCGACCGCGAAACCGACCCGCCAGCCGGCCATCGAAAAGGTCTTGCTCATCGAGGTGAACTCGACCGCAATATCCTTCGCGCCCGGAACCTGCAGGATCGAGACCGTAGGATTGCCGTCGTAATAGAGCTCGGAATAGGCGAGGTCTGACAGCACCCAGACCTTGTTTTCCTTCGCCCAGGCGACCAGCCGCTCGTAGAAGGCAAGGTCCACCGTCTCCGCTGTCGGGTTCGAAGGATAGTTGACGATCAGCACTGATGGACGCGGCACGGTGAAGGCCATGGCGCGATCCAACGCAGCCCAATAACGCTCATCGGGGGTCACCGGCACCGAGCGGATCGTCGCTCCGGCAATGATGAAGCCGAAGGTGTGGATCGGATAGGAGGGATTGGGCGCGAGCACGACATCGCCCGGCGCGGTCATCGCCGTCGCCATGCTGGCGAGGCCTTCCTTCGAGCCCATAGTCATCACCACTTCGGTGGCAGGATCCAGCTCGACGCCGAAGCGGCGCGCATAATAGTTAGCCTGCGCCTTGCGGATGCCGGGGATGCCTGCCGAGGCCGAATAGCCATGGGCATCTGGCTTCTGCGCAACCTCGCACAGCTTGTCGATGACATGCGCCGGCGGCGGCAGATCGGGGTTGCCCATGCCCAGGTCAATAATGTCCTTGCCGGCATGGCGGGCTGCGGCTCGCATGTCATTCACTTCGGCGATGACATAGGGCGGCAGGCGCTTGATGCGGTAGAACTCGTCTTCCATGACCTCGAATTTCCAGCTCGACGCGGCGGAATTGCCGCAGATTTTGTCTCTAGGCAGATAAACTGGCTCTGGCAAATAGTGGACACAAGGCTATGCTGCATGGCGGGTGGACTATTCGCCGCAGGGCCGTGCGCAGAAGCGGCGGCCGCAAGGAAAGCAGTGGCCATGGCCGATGACCCCGATAGTCCGTTTGACCCCGCGAGAGCCTTCGCCGAACTGCTGGCTGCGCAGACACAGGCCGCCGAAGTATTGCGCGAGGCGTTTGCGAACAATGATGGCTGGAGCGCGCTGCTCGCCAGCTGGCGTGACAAGTTTCCTGCGGGCACGATAGAGCGCCAGCAGTCGATGTGGACCGATCTTGCCGGACAGTGGCAAGCCGCACTCACCGAAACAGCAGCCAGCAATGGCGATGCAGATATTACGGCAAATCCGCTGTTTGGTGCGATCGACCAGACCTGGCGCCGCCTGGCCGAGGAGGCTGAAGTGCTGGCGGCTGAAGCGCCCGATCTGGAGCCGGCCCGGCAAGGGCAATTGCGCTTTTTCACCCAGGTGCTGGTCGAAGCGATGAACCCGGAAAATTTTCCGCTGACCAATCCCAAAGTGCTCGAAAAGGCGCAAGCGACCGGCGGCGAGAGCCTGGTCAAGGGGATGGAGCACCTGCTCGCCGACCTCCAGCGCGGGCAGCTGACCCACAGCAACCCCGCCGCTTTTCGCATAGGCGAGACGATTGCCGCGACGCCGGGCAAAGTCGTGCACCAGACTCCGCTCTATCAGTTGATCCATTATGCGCCGACCACCGCAAAAGTGCTGGCTACCCCGCTGGTGATCTTCCCGCCGTGGATCAACCGCTTCTACATCCTCGACCTCAACCCGGCGAAAAGCTTCGTGCGCTGGGCAGTTGAACAGGGCATCTCGGTGTTCATGGTCTCGTGGAAATCGGCTGACGAAAGCATGTCGGATGTGGTCTGGGACGATTACATCGCTGCCGAGATCGATGCGATCGAGACCATCCGCGAAAGGCTTGATATACCGGCGGTCCACACAATCGGCTATTGCGTGGGTGGAACCACTCTGGCGGCAGCACTCGCAATCATGGCGCGGCGCGGCGATGCAGACAAAGTCGCCAGCGCGACCTACTTCACAACCCAGGTTGATTTCGAGGCGGCGGGCGATCTCAAGCATTTTGTCGACGACGCCCAGATTGCGCTGGTCGAAAAGCTCTCCCCCAAGGGCTGTCTCGACGGGCGGATCATGGCTGCCACTTTCAACCTGCTGCGTGGGCGCGATCTGATCTGGCAGCCGGCAATCAAGCACTACTTGCTCGGCGAGGAGCGGCCGGCCTTCGACCTGCTCCACTGGAACGGCGATGTC
>CAXNKI010000325.1:0-3009 GCA_964202645.1 Alphaproteobacteria bacterium
TCATCCGATGTGCAGGTGACGCTGATCAAGGACGGCGATCATCGCCTCTCGCGGCCCGGCGATATCGCGCTGCTGCTGCGTGCGGTTGCCGAGCTGGCCGGGACTGACTGACGGAGCGAAGCCAATGTCCTTGCTGCTTGCCATGCTGATGCAGGTTGGTCCTTTTGGCACCACGCCCGCGGCCTCGGCCCCGCCGCGCCCGCCCGAAGCCGCTCGCCCCGCCGCCAGTGCAGCGCCGCCGCCGCTGCCCGATCGACCGCGCAGCCGGCTGGAGTTCTGTCTTGACGATGCTTCCAGCAGCCCGGTCGATGCAATTGACGATGCCGAAGCCTGGCGCGATGTCACCTCCGGGCCCGCTCAGGCAGAACCGCTGCTATGCCTCGGCGCGGCCCATGCCCGGCTCGAACACTGGGGTGAGGCCGAACAGGCTTTCCTCGCGGGCCGCGATGCAGCTGCGCCTGGAGATAGCGCCATGCGGGCCAGACTAGGCGCGATGGCGGGCAATGCCGCGCTGGCACAGGGCGCGTTCGAGCAGGCGCTGACCACGCTGGATCTCGCGCGCAACGAGGCCTCAGGCGCGGGCGACATCCGCCTCACCGGAGAAATCGCGATAGACCGCGCCCGTGCGCTGGTCGCGCTGAAACGCAATGACGACGCTGCCAAGGCGCTGGTTGAGGCGCGCACAACGGCGGCTGACAATGCGCTAGCCTGGCTACTTTCCGCCACGCTGTCGCGCCGGGAGGGCAAGCTGGCCGAGGCGCAGGCGCAGATCGCCGCGGCCGCAGAGCTTGCTCCGCGGGATCCCGAGATCGGGCTGGAAGCCGGCGTCATCGCCATGCTGGCGGGCAACGAGGCAGCGGCGCGGCGGAGTTGGCAATCAGCGATTGATACAGCGCCACAAAGCCAAGCGGCGACAACCGCGCGAGGATACCTTGCGCAATTGGCGGCGCCCGCGCAAAGCAAGCCATGATACCTGTTTCCGTCCTCGATCTGGTGCCGATCCGCGAAGGCAGCAATGTTCGCGAGGCGCTGGCGGAAACCGTGGCGCTGGCGCAGGCCGCCGAAGCGCTGGGCTACAAGCGGTTCTGGGTTGCCGAGCATCACGGCATGGATGGCCTCGCCGGCGGCGCGACCTCGGTGGTGCTGGGCGCGGTCGGCCATGCCACCTCCAAGATCCGCATCGGCGCGGGCGGGATCATGCTGCCCAACCATAATCCCTACGTCATCGCCGAACAGTTCGGCACGCTCGACGCGCTGTTTCCGGGGCGCGTGGATCTGGGCCTGGGCCGCGCACCAGGGGCCGATGGCCGCATTGCCCATGCGCTCCGCAAGGACCTGATGCGCGGGGCGGAGACTTTCCCGAACGACGTTCTCGAGTTGCAGGCGCGGTTTGCTGGCTACCCGCCTATGCCAATCCCGGCTGTGCCAGCGATTGGCGCGGAAGTTGAAATGTGGATTCTGGGCTCCAGCCTCTATGGCGCCCAGCTCGCCGCGCACCTCGGGCTGCCTTATGCCTTCGCCTCGCACTTCGCGCCGGGCCTGCTGGATCAGGCGCTGGCGACTTACCGTGAAACTTTCCGTCCCTCTGAAACGCTCGATGCGCCGCAAGTCATGGTCGCCATGTCAGTGATCGCCGCCGAAAGCGACGATGAGGCGAAGTTTCTGGCAAGCTCGATGGAGCAGAGTTTCGCCGCCTTGCGTGCCGGCAATCCCGGCCGCATGAAGCCGCCGATTGCCGGTTTTCGCGAGAGTCTGCCGCCAGAGGCGCTCGCCAGCATGGACGCAATGCGCTCGGTCAGCGCAATAGGCGGGGCTGATACCGTGCGCGCGGCGATGCAGGGCCTTATCGCGCGCACTGGCGCTGACGAGCTTATCCTGGGCGGTTCAATCTGGGATCCGGCGGCACAGCGCCGCTCGCTCGAAATCACCATGGCGGCGCTTGCGTGATCATGATCTGCGCATAAATACGCGGTGGCGTCCCAAGCCGATTTCAACCAGGTTTCGCCATGATGACGCGAGACATCGAAAGGGCCGAGGAATGAGCCAGGGCAAAAATGGCGCCAAACCGGACCGGACCCAGCGCCGCCTTGCCGGGCAAGTGGCGCAGCAGCTTGCTGACTCGCTGCTGCCCGGCGATGCGCCGCTTTCCGGCAATGCGCTGGCGGAAGCCTCGCGATTTGTCAGTGCCAGCGCGGCGCGCCGCAAACCAGGCAACGCAAATCTGGTGATCGAAAGCGTGATCGGTGCGCTGGGCGAGCGGATGCTGCGCATCGCTGCAATCAATGATGACATGCCATTTCTGGTCGATTCGCTAGCCGCAGCGGTTTCGGCGCAGGGCCTGACAATCAACCGGCTCCTGCATCCAGTGGTTGACGTGCGCCGCGACGCCGATGGCCGCCTGATAGCGATTGGCGCCGGCACCAAAGGCGGATGCGAACATCGCGAATCGATCATCTATCTCGAAACCGCCCGCGCCGATGCCCGCAGCCGGATGCGCCTGCGCGCCGAGCTCGAAGCCGTGCTCGGCGATGTCCGCGTAGCAGTCGCCGACTGGCCCAAAATGCGCGAGCGCATGGCAAGTGACGCAAAGAGTTTGGGCGGAGGCGAAGGCGCAGCGCTGCTCAGCTGGTTCGCGGCTGGCAATCTGACCCAGCTTGGACATGTCGTGCGCCGCCGCGATGGCAGTCAGTCAGGCGCACGCGGCATCTGCCGCAAAAGCGCGAAAGTGCTGCTGGCGCCCGAGAGCTACGACCGCGCCTTTGCCTGGTTTGACACGCGAATTTCGCGTGCGACCGAAGTCGCGCCGCTGGCCATCAAAGCCAATTTCGTCGGCAGGGTCCATCGCCGCGTGCCGCTTGACCTGTTCATGGCGCCGCTGTTCGAAGCGGGCAAACTGGTCGCACTCTCGGTCCATGCCGGGATCTGGACCAGCGCGGCGATGGCCGCCCCGCCGGCGGAAGTGCCACGTTTGCGCGCCGGCCTGACTGCACTGGCCAGCAGGCTGGGATT
>CAXNKI010000326.1:0-3004 GCA_964202645.1 Alphaproteobacteria bacterium
ATGACCCCTCCATCACTCGTTTCGCTCGCGGTCCCCCTCTCCGTTCGGGGGAGGTATTGAACGTGACCGAACGCAACAAAATACCTCCCCGGAACGGGGAGGGGGACCGCCCGGCGCAGCCGGGTGGTGGAGGGGTGCTGTCCGCAAGCGATGCAGCCTTCAAGGTAGCAAAGCGCGAGCGCCGCTCAGGCAATCTCCCCGAAGCCCTCGTCTGGCGTGAATTGCGCAAACGCCCTGGTGGTTTCAAGTTCCGCCGGCACCATCCGCTGAGTGAACTGGTGCTCGACTTCGCCTGCCTTGAGCGGCGTGTCGCCATCGAGATCGACGGTTTTTCCCACGACACTAGCGACCGGCCCGCGCGCGATCTGCGCCGAGATGGCTGGCTTCGCTCGTGCGGATTCGCCGTGCTCCGCATTCCGGCTGCCGAAGTCCTTTGGGACCTCACCAGCGCGATTGAAGGAATCGTCGCGTTTTGCGACGAGCGTTCACCCCTCCACCGCTCTTCGAGCGGTCCCCCTCCCCCGTTCCGGGGAGGTATTTGGAAAGCCGCTATGATCAAATCCCTCCTCATCGCCAATCGTGGCGAAATCGCCTGCCGGATCATCCGCACAGCGCGGCAAATGGGTATCCGCACCGTTGCGGTCTATTCCGATGCCGATGCCGGGGCGCTGCATGTGCGCTCCGCTGACGAGGCGGTGCATATCGGCCCGTCGCCAGCGCGCGAAAGCTATCTCGTCGGCGAGAAGATCATCGCCGCTGCCAAGGCCACCGGCGCCGAAGCAATTCACCCCGGCTATGGCTTCCTCTCGGAAAACGCCGAATTCGCGCAGAGCGTGATCGACGCAGGCATCGTCTGGGTTGGCCCCAAGCCCTCCAGCATCACAGCAATGGGCCTGAAGGACGCGGCCAAGAAGCTGATGGCCGAGGCCGGTGTGCCGGTCACGCCGGGCTATCTGGGCGAGAACCAGGACCCCGATCATCTTGCCGCCGAGGCCAAGAAAATCGGTTATCCCGTTCTCATCAAGGCAGTCGCCGGCGGCGGCGGCAAGGGGATGCGGCTGGTCGAGAAGGCTGCCGAATTCGCCGACAGCCTCGCCTCGTGCCAGCGCGAGGCCTCGGCCTCATTCGGCAATGCCCATGTGCTGATCGAGAAATACATCCAGCGCCCGCGCCATATCGAAGTGCAGGTGTTCGGCGACAGCCATGGCAATGTCGTCCACTTGTTCGAGCGCGATTGCTCGCTCCAGCGGCGCCACCAGAAAGTCATCGAGGAAGCCCCGGCGCCGGGCATGGATGCCGCCACCCGCGCCGAGCTTTGCGCCGCTGCCGTGCGCGCGGCCAAGGCAGTGGACTATCAGGGCGCGGGCACGATCGAATTCATTGCCGACGGCTCGGAAGGCCTGCGCGCGGATCGCATCTGGTTCATGGAAATGAACACCCGGCTGCAGGTCGAGCATCCCGTCACCGAGGAAATTACCGGCGTCGATCTGGTGGAATGGCAACTGCGCGTCGCCTCGGGCGAGCCGATTCCGCTGAAGCAGGACGAACTTTCGATCAATGGCTGGGCGATGGAAGCCCGGCTTTATGCCGAAGACCCCGCCAAGGGCTTTCTGCCCTCAATTGGCACGCTCGAACTGTTCGAGCTGGGCGAGGCCGACGGTGGGAGGATTGATACCGGGGTCTTTGAGGGCGGCGAAGTCTCGCCGTTCTACGACCCGATGATCGCCAAGCTGATCGCGCATGGTGACAGCCGCGACGAGGCGCGCGAGACTTTGGCCGACATGCTCTCAGACACCGCGATCTGGCCAGTGCGCACCAATGCCGCTTTCCTGATCGCCGCGCTGGCGCACCCGGAATTCGCTGCCGGCGAAGTCGATACCGGCCTGATCGGCCGCGACGGCGAGGCGATGGCGGCTGATCCCGCGCCGTCACCCGATGCGCTCAGCGATGCGGCAATGGCCATGGTGCCGAGCACGATGGCTTCCGGCTTCCGGCTCAATGCCGCGCCGCGCAACACCGCGCAGTTCCTGCTCGATGGCGCACCAGTCGAAGTTTCGCTGGCGGGCGAGGGTGCGGACACGCCGATGTCGGACATGCTGATCGCCGAGAAAGGCATGGTCTGGCAGCTGTCGCCCTGGCGCGTCGGCGGCGGCGCGGCCTTGGCCGGCGATGGCACCATCCTCTCGCCCATGCCCGGCAAGATCATTGCGGTCGATGTGCTCAAGGGTGACCTTGTGGTGAAGGGCCAGAAGCTGCTCACGCTGGAAGCGATGAAGATGGAGCATAGTCTGACAGCACCGTTTGACGGCGTAGTGGCTGAGCTGAACGCGGAAGTGGGCGCGCAAGTGCAGGTCGAAGCGCTGCTGGTGAAAATCGAGAAGGCCGAAGACTGATGCCCGGCAAATACTACGACGAATGGACCGTGGGCGACAAGATCACCCACCAGCCCAGCCGCACTGTCACCGAGACCGACAACCTGATGTTCTCGGCGATGACCCACAACATGCAGCCGCTGCATCTCGATGCCGAATATGCGCGCGCCAGCGAATTCGGCCAGATCCTGGTCAATTCGACCTTCACATTCAGCCTCGCGGTGGGGCTCTCCATCGCCGACACCACGGTTGGCACGCTGATCGCCAATCTTGGCTTCGACAAGATCGTCACTCCCAAGCCGGTCTTCATTGGCGATACCATGACCTGCTCGACCGAGATCGTTGAACTGCGCCCTTCGAAATCGCGCCCCGATTGCGGCATCGCCATCTTCCGCCACGCGCTGACCAACCAGCGCGGCGAGGAGGTGCTATCCTGCCTGCGGACTGTCCTGCTCAAGAAACGCCCCGACTGAATGGTTTGCTAGCCGCTATTGCTAAGCAAGCTTAGCGGTGTATGGTCGCTCATCGGACAAAGATTCGAAATTTCTTCCCAGCAAGGGAAGGGCGTGAGGGCGGACTGCATCGGGAGAGGATGCGTTATTGGCTGGCAACGGCCCTGAGGTCCGCCCTCA